>NZ_BCPP01000786.1:0-3460 GCF_016586125.1 Burkholderia sp. E168m23 | reverse complement strand
CGCCGGCCGCTACGACATCGGCATACGGCTCGGCGACCAGGTCGCCAGGGACATGGTCGCGCAGCGTATCGCGCCGGACATGACGATGTCGATCATCGGTTCTCCCGATTACCTGGCGTCCCGACCCGTGACGAAAACGCCTCAGGACCTGACGCAACACAACTGCATCAACCTTCGGCTGCCGACCAGAAACGCGCTGCTATCGTGGGAGTTGAGCAAGGGGCGCCGCGAATTGCAGGTTCGCGTCGAAGGCCAACTGACGTTCAACAACGTCTATCAGATGGTCGACGCGGCGCTTGCGGGCTTCGGGCTCGCCTATGTGCCGAAGGATCTGGTCGCGCATCACGTTGACGCCGGCCGGCTCGGCTGGGTGCTGGAGGACTGGTTTCCGACGTTCGTCGGGCACCACGTCTATTACCCGAGCCGGCGCAAATCGTCGCGGGCCGTCGAGCTCGTGGTCGATGCGCTCAGGAGCGGGTATCAACGCAATGCGCGGCAAGCTTGAGCCGTCACGCCGGCGTGTCGACAGCCCGGCAGCGTTGGAAATGCGATGCCCGCATGGATGCGCCACCGCGGTATTGAACGGAAATCGAGCACCGCCGGCACCACCGCGTCGAGTAACGGGCAGACGTGATCGGCAATCACGGCTTCGATACGCGCGGTACGTCGAACAGCACCGTCGAGCGACGTGACTCGCCTGACGACCTCGATCCTGCGTCGCGCATCACTTCGGAAACACGCCCCTGCTCATCGCATCGAGCTGCCGAACGATCTCCGCGCGCAATTCGGTCGATACCTCGACGCTGTCGAGCAGTTCCGAAATCCACAACCCGTCGGCCGCGAGCCGGCAGATCATCAGCGTCGCGGCCTGCTGGAGCGGCACCGGGTCGGGCCGTGTCCATTCGCGCATCGGCACCGACCAGCGCGCACGCGTGTCCTGCTCGGTGATCATCGACGCGACCAGCACGCGCAGCACCTCGATACTCGCGGCCGGATTGGCCGCGTCGAGCACCGCATGCAGATACGCGCGCGCCGCCGCGCCGTCGCCGCTGGAATCGGCCGCCAACCGCGCGGCCAGCTGCGCGCCGAACCGGTCGGTCGCCTGCCCGAACAGCGCATCCAGCAGCCCCTGCTTGTTCGCGAAGTGATATTGCAGCGCGCCTTTCGTCACGCCGGCCCGTTCGGCCACCGCATCGAGCGTCAACGCGGCCACGCCGTGATGCGTCGCGATCTCCGACGCGGCCGCCAGCAATTGCGCGCGCACCTGGTCCGGCGCTTTTTTTCGCCGCACGCCGGCCACGGGCGCGGCCGGCGCCGATGATCCTTCGGAGGCCCGTGTATCGGGCGTTCCAGCCGGTTCGACAGGCGCGGACACGTCGCGCGCCGCGGGTTCGAGGCGTTTTTTCATGGTGCGGATGGTAGCACCGCGCGTCTCGAGATAAACATTCCGTCTGGATGGTATGATCCGCCGCATGAACAAATCGGCCCCCTCTTCCTGGTCCGCGCTCGACGCTGCCATCGCCCGTGGACGCGACGCACTCGTGCGCCTTCAGCAGCCCGACGGCAGCTGGTGTTTCGAACTCGAATCCGACGCGACGATCACCGCGGAATACATCCTGATGATGCATTTCATGGACCGGATCGACGACGTGCGCCAGCAGAAGATGGCGCACTACCTGCGCGCGAACCAGCGGCTCGACACGCACGGCGCCTGGGATCTGTACGTCGACGGCGCGCCGGACGTGTCGTGCAGCGTGAAGGCGTACTTCGCGCTGAAGGCGGCCGGCGACAGCGAACACGCGCCGCACATGATCCGCGCGCGCGACGCGATCCTGAAGCTCGGCGGCGCGGCCCGTTCGAACGTGTTCACGCGCATCCTGCTCGCGACGTTCGGCCAGGTGCCGTGGCGCGCGGCGCCGTTCATGCCGATCGAATTCGTGCTGTTCCCGAAGTGGGTGCCGATCTCGATGTACAAGGTCGCGTACTGGGCGCGCACGACGATGGTGCCGCTGCTGGTGCTGTGCTCGCTGAAGGCGCGTGCGCGCAATCCGCGCAACGTGTCGATCCGCGAGCTGTTCGTCACGCCGCCCGAACAGGAGCGCCACTACTTCCCGCCCGCGCGCGGCATGCGCCGGCTGTTCCTCGCGCTCGACCGCACGGTCCGCCCTATCGAGCCGCTGCTGCCGAAGCGTTTGCGCCAGCGCGCGATCCGGCATGCGGAAGCGTGGTGCGCGGAACGGATGAACGGCGAAGACGGGCTCGGCGGCATCTTCCCGCCGATCGTGTACAGCTACCAGATGATGCAGGTGCTCGGCTACCCGGACGACCATCCGCTGCGGCGCGATTGCGAGGACGCGCTGGAGAAGCTGCTGGTCACGCGGCCGGACGGCAGCATGTATTGCCAGCCGTGCCTGTCGCCGGTGTGGGACACCGCGTGGAGCACGATGGCGCTCGAGCAGGCGCGCGGCGTCGCGGCGCCGGAAACCGGCGACACGGCTTCCGGCGCACTGCGCGAACTCGACGAGCGCATCGCCCGCGCGTACGACTGGCTGGCCACGCGCCAGGTGAACGACCTGCGCGGCGACTGGATCGAGAACGCCCCGGCCGACGTCGAACCGGGGGGTGGGCATTCCAGTACGCGAACCCGTACTACCCGGACATCGACGACACGGCGCTCGTCACCGCGATGCTCGATCGCCGCGGCCGCACGCATCGCCATGCGGACGGCACGAACCCGTATGCGTCGCGCGTCGCACGCGCGCTCGACTGGATGCGCGGGCTGCAATCGCGCAACGGCGGCTTCGCCGCGTTCGACGCGGACTGCGACCGCATGTATCTGAACGCGATTCCGTTCGCCGATCACGGCGCGCTGCTCGACCCGCCGACCGAGGACGTATCGGGCCGCGTGCTGCTGTGCTTCGGCGTGACGAAGCGCGCCGCAGACCGCGCGTCGCTCGCCCGCGCGATCGACTACGTGAAGCGCACGCAGCAGCCCGACGGCAGCTGGTGGGGCCGCTGGGGCACGAACTACCTCTACGGCACGTGGAGTGTGCTGGCCGGCCTCGCGCTCGCCGGCGAGGACAAGTCGCAGCCCTACATCACCCGCGCGCTCGACTGGCTGCGCGCGCGGCAGCATACGGACGGCGGCTGGGGCGAGACCAACGACAGCTACATCGATCCGAAGCTGGCCGGCACGAACGGCGGCGAGAGCACGTCGAACTGCACCGCGTGGGCGCTGCTCGCGCAGATGGCGTTCGGCGACTGCGAATCCGATTCGGTGAAGCACGGCATCGCGTATCTGCAGTCGGTGCAGCAGGAAGACGGCTTCTGGTGGCACCGCTCGCACAATGCGCCGGGCTTTCCGCGCATCTTCTACCTGAAGTATCACGGCTATACCGCTTACTTCCCGCTGTGGGCGCTCGCGCGTTATCGACGGCTGGCGGGGGCGAAGGATGCGGAC
>NZ_BCPP01000785.1:0-3464 GCF_016586125.1 Burkholderia sp. E168m23 | reverse complement strand
GTACAGCCCAGAGGCGCGCTCGTCGCGGTCGTCGTCGTGCTCGCGACGGCCGGTGTATGGACAGTTCCCGCGCAGTGGCAGCTCGATCGCGCGGCGCGTCCGCATGTCGGCGACGTGGTCGCGATGACCGTCGACCAGTGGCTGCGCGGCGGGTGGCAGCGCGTGCCGACGCGGCGCACCGAGATCGGCGGCGACCGCGAGGAATTTCTGCCGCTGCAATGGAGCGCGACGTCGGACACGCTCGACCGTCATCTCGCGCAGGCCGGCTGGCAGCGCGCGACGCCGTGGACGCCGGCCACCGCGCTGCGCTGGCTGTTGCCGCAGGCGGCCGCCGATACGCTGCCCGTGCTGCCGCGCTACACGCATGGCGAAAGCACGCGGCGTGTGTTCGTTCGCGTCGATCCGGCCCACCCGGAAAGCCGCTTCGTGCTGCGGTTGTGGCGCTATCCGTACGTGTTGCAGGATGCGCTCGGCATGCGGCCGCTGTGGTACGGCGCGCTGTATCGCGAGACGCTGCGCCGGCCGGCGCGGCTGATGACGTTCGTGCGCTCGACGACGATCGACGATGCGGTGGCGATCGCGCACGCGCTGGCGGTCGAGCCGACGATCGTGCATCGGCCGGCGGGGATGGCGGCCGCGCCGGACGCGATGCTGCTCGTGTGGATGGTCCAGCCGTGAGGGAGCCCGCGCGCTGTGCGCCCGTTACGCGTGCGACGGCTGCGCGGGAACGACGGACAGGCGCAGGCCGACGGTCTTGAGCACCGCGAGCAGGGTCTTCAGCGTCGGGTTGCCGTTCGGGGACAGCGTGCGATACAGCGATTCGCGGCTGATGCCGGCTTCGGCCGCGACCGCGCCGAGCCCGCCATACGCTTCCGCGACCGTGCGCAGCGCGAGCAGGCCGGCCGCACGGTTGTCGGGATCGTCGAGCGATTCCATCGCGACGCGCAAATAGGCGACCGCGAGCTCGCGGTCGGCGCCGAGTTCGGCGACTTCCGCATCGTGGTGCGATACCGCGCCTTTGAGCTTGTTCATGTTTGCCTCCGTTTCCAGTTCGACCAGTGTTCCCTGGCGCGCCTGATGTCGTCGGGTTGACTCGCCTTGTCGCCGCCGGACAGCAGCAGCACCAACGCGCTGCCGTGCCGGCCGAAGTACACGCGGTAGCCGGCGCCGACGTGGACGCGCAGTTCGATCACACCTTCGCCGACCGGCTCGCAATCGCCGAAGTTGCCGGTCTGCACGCGGCGCAGGCGCTCGCGAATCCGCGCCTGCGCGGGCTTGTCACGGACGGCGTTCAGCCATTCGGTGAAAGGCTCGCGACCGTCGTCGCGCTGATAGCGAAGGAGTTCGAACTTGGCGAGCATTGTAACTTATAAGCTACAAAAGAGGTAGTGGGAACGAAGCGGTTGGCATCGCAATGGTTTAGAGGCCGACACGCATACGGCGTCTTCATGGTCGGGATATCAGGGCGTGGTGCGGGCTTCCCGAACGACGATCATTCTTTCATCCGGGATGGCGCATGACGATTCGGCCAAATGGCCGGCTGTCGATGGCGTGAGGAGAGGAGACGCACCCCGAGACGGGGAGCGTGAGGGAATGAATGATGGGCGGAAAATCCGCCGGCAGACTGTGTAATTACTGCTTCGCCGACGCGGCCGTCGCGATCTTGGGTGGTTGTCGCCCCGGCGGCGCTCCGTTGCAAGCGGACACGACGATCGGACATGCGCTGATCGTCGTGCGTCCTCGTTTCATCGTCATGCCGTCGTGGCGACACGTTCCGCCGCAAACCCCGCCAACGTCCGCAACGCGTCCCGCGCCGAGCGCAAGTAAAACGCCTGCAGATGGAACACATGCCAGCGCGCCGCATGGATTTCCAGCCGGCACGGCACACCGCACGCGTGTGCATGCTCGGCCAGCCGCTGCGCATCGGACAGCAGTACTTCCTGGTCGCCGGCCTGGATCAGTATCGGCGGCAAGCCATGCAGATCGGTGTCGAGCGGCCCGCGCGCCGCGGCGGAGCCCGTGCCGTGATACCAGCGCAGCCCCTGTTCGAGCCAGCCGCGCCGGATCATCGGATCGTCGTGGCGACGCGAGGCCAGCGTCGCGCCGCCGAGCGTCGAGTCGGTCACGGGCGAGATCAGCAGCAGTGCGGCGGCGGTCGGCTCGCCGCGCTCGCGCAGCGCGATGGCGAGCGCCAGCGCCAGCGCGCCGCCGGCCGAGTCGCCGGCAATCACGATCCGGTGCGGCGCGTAACCCTGCGTTCGCATCGCGTCGTAGGCGGCCAGTGCGTCGTCGAGCGCGGCCGGGCTCGGATGCTCGGGCGCGAGCCGGTAATCGGGCACCCACACCGGCAGGCCCGCATCGTTCGCGAGGCGCGTCGTCACGCCGCGATGCGTATGCGGCCCGCCGAGACAAAACGCGCCGCCGTGCAGATAGAGAATCGCGCCACCCGTGTCGCCGCGTTTCGGCGCGACCACTTCGATCGGCACATGCTGCGCCGACGTGCGGTAGCGCAGCGTGCCGCCCGCACCGGGCATCAGCGGCGACAGCAGCGCGACGACGCGGCGCTGCATGCGCGCGCCGAACGGCGGCCCGATCAGCGGCCGGAACGCGACACGCAGGAACCCGCGCAACGAAGCGGCCGTGAAGGCTTCGAATCTGCCGGCGGGCGGCGCGACCACCATGCCGTGCATCGGAGCGGCCGCCCCGGGCAGCGGCTGCGACAAGCGGTACGCGGACATGCCGGTGAAGCGCGTGATCCACCGGTAGGTCAGCGTGAAGCCCGGCCAGTTCGTGCTGTTGTGCCCCGATGCATCGACGTACCAGCTCTTGCAACTGCTCCAGACCGACCCTGCGAGCCTCTGCTGCACGTGCACGTTGAAACACCGGTAGCGGCGCGCGTCGACGTCGATCTCGCGCGCGCCGTCGCGACGCATCGCCTGTATGCAGCGCATCACGTGCGCGATCTGGCTCTCGAGCATGTAGACGATCGAGTTGTGACCGAGGTTGGTGTTCGGGCCGTACAGCATGAAGAAGTTCGGAAAGCCGGGCACGGTGAGCCCGAGATACGCCTGCGCGCCTCGTCGCCACGCATCGTTCAGGTCGAGGCCGCCGCGGCCCGTGATGCGCATCGGCGACAGGAATTCCGTTGCCGCGAACCCCGTGCCGTAGACGATCGCGTCGACGGGATGATGCACGCCGTCGATGGTCTCGATCCCGTCCTCGGTCACGCGCCGGATCGGCTGCGTGACGAGTTCCACATGGTCGCGGCTCATCGCGGCGAGATAGTCGCTCGACAGCAGGATGCGCTTGCAGCCGACCGGATAATCGGGCGTGAGCCGTGCGCGCAACGCGGGGTCCGGCACGTCGCGCGCGAGCAACTTGCGAAACGGCCGGCCGACCGCGACCTTCATCAACCCGTGCAGGCGCGTGAACGCGATCGCACGCGCTTCATAGCGCAGGTAGAT
>NZ_BCPP01000784.1:0-3468 GCF_016586125.1 Burkholderia sp. E168m23 | reverse complement strand
CCAGGTAGAACGCGTTGCGGGTCGGCAGCTCGGGAATCACGAGCAGATTCTTCGCGTCCGGGCAGATCTTCTCGATCGCGGCCATCGCGGCCTGCACGGCGAGCGGCAGCACTTCGGACGGCAGATTGTTGAACGCGCCGGGAAACAGGTTCGCGTCGACGGGCGCCAGCTTGAAGCCGGCATTGCGCAGGTCCACCGAACAATAGAACGGCGGGGTGTGTTCCTGCCATTCGAGCCTGAACCAGCGTTCGATCGCAGGCGTCGCGTCGAGGATCTTCTGCTCGAGTTCGAGCAGCGGACCGTTCAACGCGGTAACGAGGTGGGGAACCATGAATCACTCGCGAGCGGGAGAATGAAGATTGTAGAGCAATTGCCTTGCCCATTTGGGGATTGTTCCCGGCTTCGCAAGGATATCGAGGAACTTTTCGGCTATTGACCCGATAGAGTGAAGGGTTATCCGCTACGGCAGCGGGTGACAGGAGAAAAAAGCCCGCCGGGTAGGCGGGCCGAAGTCGCTGCGCTCATTCGGGGCGGGCGCCGTCGTCGCGGCGGCCCGCCGTTGATTCGTGTGACTTATTCCACGTGCTCGCCGTGCAGGATCACGTCGAGACCTTCGCGCTCTTCCTCTTCGGTCACGCGCAGGCCGATCGTCAGGTCGATCAGCTTCAGCAGCACGAAGCTCAGCACGCCGCTGTAGACCAGCGTGATCAGCACGCCCTTGGCCTGCAGCAGCAGGCTGCCGTCGAAGCCGCCGATGTCCTTGACCGCGAATACGCCCGTCAGCAGCGCGCCGAGAATCCCGCCGATGCCGTGCACGCCGAACGCGTCGAGCGAATCGTCGTAGCCGAGCTTGGACTTGAGCCAGGTAGCCGACCAGAAGCAGACGACGCCCGCCGCGATACCGATCACCAGTGCGCCCGCCACGCCGACGAAACCGGCGGCCGGCGTGATCGCCACGAGACCCGCGACCGCGCCCGACACGATGCCGAGCACCGACGGCTTGCCCTTCGCGATCCACTCGGCAAACATCCAGCCGAGCGCCGCGCAGGCGGTCGCCACTTGCGTGGTCAGCATCGCGAAGCCAGCACGGCCGTCGGCCGCGACCGCGGAGCCCGCGTTGAAGCCGAACCAGCCGACCCACAGCATCGAGCCACCGATCATCGTCAGCACCAGGTTGTGCGGCGCCATCGATTCACGGCCGTAGCCGACGCGCTTGCCGAGCACGAGGCACGACACGAGGCCCGCGATACCGGCGTTGATGTGCACCACCGTGCCGCCCGCGAAGTCGAGCACGCCGTCGGCCGACAGCCAGCCGGTCGGCTCCCACACCATGTGCGCGATCGGCACATAGACGATCAGCGACCAGAGCGTCATGAACACGAGCATCGCCGAGAACTTCATCCGGTCGGCGAACGCGCCGCAGATCAGAGCCGGCGTGATGATCGCGAACGTCATCTGGTAGACGAAGTAGACCGATTCCGGAATCGTCGACGCGAGATGGCTGACGGTCAGCGTCGTCGCCTTGTCGCCCTTGATGTAGTTCATGCCGTGCAGGAACGCACGCGACAGGCCGCCGATGAAGCCGTTGCCCGGCGTGAACGCGAGGCTGTAGCCGACCACCGTCCACAGCACCGTGATCACCGCGGTGATCGCGAAGCTCTGCATCACGGTCGCGAGCACGTTCTTCTTGCGGACCATGCCCGCGTAGAACAGCGCGAGGCCGGGGATCGTCATGAACAGCACGAGCGCGGTGGACGTCAGCATCCATGCCGTGTCGCCCGCGCTGATCTTCGACGAATCGACCGAGAACGGGGCGGTGGGCGCGGCCGGGGCGGCCGGCGCGGACGCGGCGGCGGCAGCCGATGCGTCGGCCGTGCCCGAAGCCGGTGCGGCAGCGGCGGATGCGTCGGCGGCCGGCGCCGATGCGGCCGGTGCAGCGGCAGCCGACGCGTCGGAAGCGGTGGCGGCGGGCGCGGAAGCTGCCGCGGCGGACGCCGCGTCGTCGGCGAGCGCGGAGCCGACGCCGGTCGCGATCAGCGAACCGGCCATCAGCAGGGACATCAGAAGTTTTCGCATCTTGGGTTTCCTCTTGTCGCTTGTCTTGTCTGTTCTGTTACAGCGCGTCCGCGCCTGTCTCCCCGGTGCGAATCCGGATCACCTGTTCGATCGGCGTGACGAAGATCTTGCCGTCGCCGATCTTGCCGGTGCGCGCGGCCCGCTCGATCGCTTCCACCGCCTGGTCGACGAGATCGTCGGACACGGCCGCCTCGATCTTCATCTTCGGCAGGAAATCGACCACGTATTCGGCGCCGCGGTACAGCTCGGTGTGCCCCTTCTGGCGCCCGAACCCTTTCACCTCCGTCACCGTGATGCCGGAGACGCCAAGCGCCGACAGCGCCTCGCGCGTCTCATCGAGCTTGAACGGCTTGATGATTGCGGTAATGAGTTTCATGAAGTCCTCTCGCTGGGTTGTCCCGTCGAATGAGTTGGAATGTTGTAACGGACTCTTCTCAGCAACTCGCATGCCATGTTGGCCCGAACACCGTCTCGAACGGCTCCGGAACGGGGTCGCATCCCGCGATGTAAGGCGCAAAAGCCCGGCCGAATGGCCAACATGGCCCGGTTTGCTGGCGCGGCGAAAGGATCGTTGCTAGAGTGCACGCACGTCCCGGATCGCCGGGCCATTCACCCATGCGGGCGCCATGCCCGGAATTCGCGCCCCGCGCGCACCATTTCCGGTCATGCGTGCATCATGGGCACGTACGCAACTGAAGATGCACATTTTTTGTGCAAGGAAGGGGAATCACATGAAGCAACCCAGCGACGTTTTCAACGATCTGCAGTCGCGCGTCAGCGATTTGCTGAAAAACTCGCCGGCCAAGGACGTCGAGCGCAACGTGAAGGCCATGCTGTCGCAAGGCTTCTCGAAGCTCGATCTCGTCACGCGCGAGGAATTCGACACCCAGGCGCAGGTGCTCGCCCGCACCCGCGTGCGCCTCGAGGAACTCGAAAAGCGCGTCGCCGAACTCGAGCAGAAGCTCGCGGCCCCGCAGGCCTGACGCTCTACCCGGGTGCGGGCCGCGTCGTGCGGCCCGCACCCGCCACCTTCCGCCACGCTTCGTCGTCCGTCGTTCTTCGCTGCACCCCGCTCTTCGCTGCACCCCCGCTCTTCGCTGCACCCCCGCTCTTCGCAGTCCATCGCTCTTCGCAGTTCGTCGTTCCGCAACACCTCGTTCTTTCCCCGCGCCACGCCGGCAAGCGCGCACCCGATTCCTCCGATTCCCGCGGCATGCGGCCCCCAACGGCCGTCGTCCGCCTGCTTTTACAGGAGCCTCGCCATGTCGCTCGCCGTGGTGCGCAGTCGCGCGCCCGCCTCCGGCCGCGCGCCGGACGTCACCGTCGAAGTCCATCTCGCCAACGGGTTGCCGTCGTTCTCGATCGTCGGCCTGCCCGATCTCGAAGTCCGCG
>NZ_BCPP01000783.1:0-3469 GCF_016586125.1 Burkholderia sp. E168m23 | reverse complement strand
TTCTCGCGCTGGCCGCCGTCCCGCTCGCGAGCCTCGTCTGCGTGCTGTGGGTGTTGCCGCGCGACGCGGATCGCGCGCGCATCCGGCCTGATCACGATGCGAGCCTCGTGCGCTTCGCGAAGCGGCCGCGTTCGTGGTCGCTGCTGTCGCTCGCGCTGCTGTCCGGCGATGACCGCCGTATCGGGCTTCGGCCTGTCGAAGCTGTTCCTCAACGACGCGGGCTGGTCGCTCGACGCGATCGGGAAGCTCGGAATGGCGGGCGGCGTCGTGACGGTCGTGCTCGGATGCGGCGGCGGCGCGTGGCTCGTGCGGGCGCTCGGCCTGTGGCGGGCGTTCACGGCCGGCGTGAGCTGCGCGGGCGCGGCGGCGCTGCTGTGGTTCGCGCAGGCGAGCGGGTGGCTGCCGGTGTCGCCGTCGTGGGCGTGGCTGTGCACGGTGCTCGGCTCGCTCGCGACCGGCATCACGTCCGTGTCGATCATGACGGCCGGCATGCGTTTCGCGGGCGGCAGCGATCAGGCCGGCACCGACGTGACCGCCGTGCAGAGCACGCGCGATCTCGGCGAGCTGATCGCGTCGTCGACGATCCTGTCGCTGACCGCGAAGGTCGGTTATACGGGCGGGTTTCTCACCGGCGTCGCGCTCGCGGTGCTGGCGGCGCTGATCGCGATGAAGCTGCGGCGGCGCGAGGCGGCGTATGCGATGAAAGGGGACGATGCGCTGGTGTCGTGACGGCTGAGCGGCCGGCGCAGGTGCACGGCGCGGGCCGCACCGCGCCGAGCCGCGTCACGCATGGCTCAAGGGCGACTCAAGCACGACTCAAGCGCCGCGCGGCCAGCAATGCGATGACGAGCAGCACCGCGACGTACGCGGCGACGCTCGTCCACGCGCCGCGTTGCCAGAACGCGCCGCCGACCGAGCCGAGCACGCTCGACCCGACGTAGTAGGCCAGCAGATACAGCGAAGCCGCATGCCCCTTCGCGGCGCCCGCGAGCGCGCCGACCCAGCCGCTCGCGACCGAGTGGGCGACGAAGAAGCCGATCGTCACGAGCACGATGCCGACGACGATCGCGACGAGCGAGTGCGACAGCGTCAGCGCGAGGCCCGCCGCGAACACGACGATGCCGCTGACCAGCACCGGCGCCCGCCCGAGGCGATCGGCGAGCGCGCCGGCGCTCGATGACGACACCATCCCGAACAGGTATGCGCCGAAAATCAGCCCGCACGCGGTCGGGCTCAGGTTGAACGGCGCCGCCATGAGCCGGAACCCGGCGTAGTTGTAGATCGTCACGAACGCACCCATCACCAGGAAGCCGATCGCGAACACGAACGGCAGGCGCGCATGACGCAGTTGCGCGTGCCACAGCCGCAGGTGGTGACGCAGCGTCAGGTCGGTGCGCTTCACGAAGCGTCGCGAGGCCGGCAGCAGCATCACGAACGCGATCGCCGCGAGCAGGTCGACGACGCCGATCGACAGCATCGCCGTGCGCCACGAGAAGTGCTCCTCGAGCGCGCTCATCCCGATCCGTCCGATCATGCCGCCGAACGCGGTCCCGCCGACATAGAGCCCCATCGAGAAGCCGAGCCCGTCGGCGGCGATTTCTTCCGCGAGATAGGCCATCGCCACCGCCGGCACGCCGCCCAGCGCGAAGCCTTCGAGCGCGCGCCAGACCAGCAGCAGGTGCCAGTTCGGCGACCACGCGGCGAGCAGGTTGAACAGCGCGGCCAGCGTCATCGACGCGAACATCAGCCCGCGCCGCCCGACCCGTTCGGACAGCGCGCCGGCGCACAGGATCGACACCGCGAGCATCCCGGTCGACAACGACAGCGACAGCGAACTCGATGCCGCGCCGACGTTGAACTCATGGGCGAACGCGGGCAGCAGCGGCTGCACGCAGTACAGCAGCGAGAAAGTGGAAAAGCCGGCGAGGAACAGCGCGAACGCGATGCGCTTGTACGCGGCCGAGCGCGGGGACACGCCGGCCGGCAGCGCATCGGGTGCGGCGTTCTGCGTGCCGGGCATGGAACGGGAAATCGAAGCGGAGGACATGAAGGCACTCGATGTGCGACGGAATACGCGAATTCTTGCGCACGGCCATGTATATGTCCAATATATGAAATGAACCGCAGCCATATGTTTTAACACTGGCCGACAGGCCGATCCGACTCACCGCGAGGTCACGTCACGCATGGAACTCCGGCATCTCCGCTACTTTCTGGCCGTCGCGGCCGCATCGAATTTCACGAAGGCCGCCGAAATGCTCGGTATCGGCCAGCCGCCGTTGAGCCAGCAGATCAAGGCGCTCGAGAACGAGCTCGGCGTGGAGCTGTTCAAGCGGACCGCGCGCGGCGCCGAGCTCACGCTGGCGGGTGAGGTGTTCGCGGAAGAGGCGCGACGCGTGCTCGACGACGCCGAGCGCGCGGCACGGGCGGCCAGGCGCGCCGCGCGCGGGGAAACCGGTCATTTGCGGGTCGGCTTCACCGGCACGGCCGCGTTCAATCCGAAAGTGTCGGATCTGATTCGCCGCTTTCGGGAGGCGTTCCCGGATGCCGAGCTGACGTTGCAGGAAGCGACGTCGGGCGTGCTGCTGGAAGCGCTGGAGGCCGGGCGCCTCGACGTCGCGATCGTGCGGCCCGAGCGCCGCGTCGCCGCGACGCTGCGGGTAGCCGACTGGGACGAGGAGCCGATGTTCGTCGCGCTGCCCGTCGCGCACCGGCTGGCGCAGCGCCGGCGCATCGAGTTGGCGGAGTTGGCCGACGAGTCGTTCGTGCAGGTGCCGCGCGCGGCCGGCGGCGCGCTGTTCGACGACATCGTCGCTGCGTGCCAGGCCGCCGGGTTCGAGCCGCGCATGGCACAACCGGCGCCGCAGATGGCGTCCGCGGTGACGCTGGTGGCGGCCGGGCTCGGCGTATCGGTCGTGCCGAAGGCGATTACGCAGGTGCAGGTGCCCGGCGTCGTATACCGGCCGTTCGCGGGTAACCGGTTTCGCGCGAGGCTGGCCATCGCGTCGCGCTGCGACGAGCCGTCCGCGGTGGTGCGGAATTTTCTGTTGTTGGCGTAGCTGAAAACAAAAAACCCGCGACGCCATCTGCTGTCGCGGGTTTCGGAAATGCTGGAATGCGAGGAAAACGCATCTGGTGCCGACGGCGAGACTCGAACTCGCACAGCTTTCGCCACTACCCCCTCAAGATAGCGTGTCTACCAATTTCACCACGTCGGCACTGCAAGGGGCGCAATTCTAACGTCACATTCCGCATTTGTGAAGGGGGTATGACAAGGTCATGTAGGGGCACGCGATCGATCCCGGTAGAATTCGTCCGATCGACCCGACGGGTCCCCGCAACCGCCACCCGTTTTCTCCCCGTGACCCACACCCTCGAACAACTGCAGGCCGGACAACTGTCGGGCGCGCGGCAACTCAAGCTCGCGTGCGGATTAACCGAATTTCCGCGCGAGATCTTCGATCTGGCC
>NZ_BCPP01000782.1:0-3473 GCF_016586125.1 Burkholderia sp. E168m23 | reverse complement strand
GATTTGCTGCGTCATCTCGGAATTACACCTTGAACGGATGGCGGAGCAGGATCGTTTCGTCGCGGTCCGGGCCCGTCGACACCATGTCGACCGGCACGCCAGCCACTTCCTGGACGCGTGCGAGGTAGGCCTGCGCGTTCGCCGGCAGTGCGTCCCACGTGTTGATCCCGACCGTGCTTTCCTTCCAGCCGGCGAACGTCTCGTACACCGGTTCGCAACGCGCGACATCGACCGCGCCACGCGGCAGGATGTCCACGTCCTTGCCGTCGACCTTGTAGCCGACGCACAGCTTCACTTCGTCGAGGCCGTCGAGCACGTCGAGCTTCGTCATGCACAGGCCCGACACGCCGTTGATCTGGATCGAGCGGCGCAGCGCAGCCGCATCGAGCCAGCCGGTGCGGCGCGGACGGCCGGTGACCGAGCCGAATTCCTTGCCGACGTTCGCGAGCGTGACGCCGATCTGGTCCTGGCGCTGCGGGTTGTCCGCATCGTACAGCTCGCTCGGGAACGGGCCCGAGCCGACGCGCGTGCAATACGCCTTCGTGATGCCCAGAATGTAGTTGAGCTTCTGCGGACCGACGCCCGCGCCAGCCGACGCCGCACCGGCGACGCAGTTGCTCGACGTGACGAACGGATAGGTGCCGTGGTCGATGTCGAGCAGCGTGCCTTGCGCACCTTCGAACAGCAGGTTCTGGCCCGCATTGTTCGCGTCGTACAGGCGGCGCGACACGTCGGCCACCATCGGCTTCAGGCGGTCGGCATAGCCGAGCATCGTATCGAGCGTGGCCTGGAAGTCGACGGCCGCGCCGCCCAGATACTGGGTCAGCACGAAGTTGTGGTAATCGAGATTTTCGCGCAGGCGATCGGCGAAGGTCTTCGCGTCGAACAGGTCCTGCACGCGCAGCGCGCGGCGGCCGACCTTGTCTTCGTACGCAGGGCCGATGCCGCGGCCCGTCGTGCCGATCTTGCCCGCGCCCTTGCGCGCTTCGCGCGCCTGGTCGATCGCGATGTGGTACGGCAGGATCAGCGTCGTGGCTTCGGAGATGAACAGACGGTCGCGCACGTTCACGCCGGCTTCTTCGAGCTCGCCGATTTCCTTGAACAGTGCTTCGGGGGACAGAACGACGCCGTTGCCGATGTAGCAGGCGACGCCTTCACGCATGATGCCCGACGGAATGAGGCGCAAGATCGTTTTCTTGCCGCCGATGATGAGGGTGTGGCCGGCGTTGTGACCGCCCTGGAAACGCACGACGCCCTGAGCGTGGTCCGTCAGCCAGTCGACGATCTTGCCCTTGCCTTCATCACCCCATTGCGTTCCCACGACGACGACATTGCGCCCGGGAGTCACGTTCACTGCGCTGGCAGACATGTTGATTCGTTAGCTGGTTAAAAACGTATTCTACCTATGTTCGCGGGCGATTCCGAATTTTTCCGTTTCGCTTCAACGATATGCACGCCGAAGCACGGCCCGCGAACGCCTCTTTATCGGGGTTCGACCACCCATGCGCCGTTGCGCTCGACGAGCGAACGATCGCATGCGAATTCGTCGAGCACGTGGTCGTGGCCCGGCAGCGCCTGGATCACGACCTCGCCCGCATCGCGCAGCGCCGCGACCGCCGCGCCCAGCGCGTCGTCCTGCGCCCACGGCGCGAGAATCGCGGTGCCGCGCGCCTCGACCGGCGAAATCCGTGCGAGCTCGCGCAGATCGAGCGAGAAGCCGGTTGCCGGACGGGAGCGGCCATAGGCCTGCCCCACGTGGTCGTAACGGCCGCCGCGCGCGATCGCGTTCGGCACGCCGTCGATGTAGGCGCTGAACATCGCGCCGCTGTGATACGCGTAACCGCGCAGGTCGGCGAGATCGATCGCGACTTCGACGCCCTTCGCCTGCGACGCAAGCTGCGCGAGATCGTCGAGCGCCCGCGTGATTTCCGGCAGCACCGGCAGGCGCGTGCGCGCCTCGGCGAGCACGCTCGCGTCGCCGTAGAGGTTCGGCAGCGCGCGCAGCGCGGCACGCGTGTCGGCGCCGAGATCGTCGGTGAGTTCGTTCAGCAGCGGCACGTCCTTGCCCGACAGCGCGTCGTACAGCGACTCGCCGCGCTCGGCGGCCTGCGCGTCGCGCGCCAGCAGCGCCGCGAGCACGCCCGCGTGACCGAGGTCGAGGCGGATGCGCGACAGGCCCGCGAGGTGCAGCGCGTCGAGCATCAGTTGCTGGATCTCGAGATCGGCTTCCAGCCCCGCGTGCCCGTAGATTTCGGCGCCGATCTGGATCTGCTCGCGGGTCGCGTGCAGCCCGCGCGGACGCGTATGCATCACGTGGCCCGCATAGCAGAGGCGCGTCACGCCCTGACGATTCAACAGGTGCGCGTCGATCCGCGCGACCTGGGGCGTGATGTCCGCGCGCAGGCCGAGCGTGCGACCCGACAACTGGTCGACCAGCTTGAAGGTGCGCAGGCGCAGATCGGCGCCGCCGCTCGTCAGCAGCGATTCGAGATACTCGAGCAGCGGCGGCATCACCATTTCGTAGCCGTACGAACGGAAGCGGTCGAGCAGCCTGCGGCGCAGCTCCTCGATCTTGCGCGCTTCCGACGGCAGCACGTCGGCGATATTCTCGGGAAGTAACCAGGTCGACATCGGTACGGTCCTACGACGGGAAACGGCGCGCGACACGCGCGCCGCGAGTTGAATCGGAACTTCGAAATCGGGCGGGACGAACGGCGGATGCGCCGTCCGGATCGGGGCTCCGTCAGGTCGCGAGCAGCAGCAGCACGAGCCCGAGCACCATCACGATCAGCCCGCCGATCCGGATATGATGCGGCGGCCGCTCGGCTATTCTACGAAACGTGTCGCGCCAGGCGACGGGAAACACGAAGGGGAACGCCCCCTCGATGATCAGCATCAGCGCTACTGCGAGCAACAACGAGCCAGCCAGGTCCATGCGAGCGACGGCGCCGCTCGACGCGGCGCCCCAAGGTCAATGTTTGCGGGGAGCAGGCGCCGCCGGTGCGGCACCGCCCGTCGGGCTGCGCATGAAGCGGAAGAACTCGCTGTCGGGATCGACGACGATGATGTCGTTGCGCTTGAACGTATTCCGGTAGGCCTGCAGGCTCGCGTAGAACTGATAGAACTGCGGATCGCGGCCGAACGCATCGGCGGCGATCGTCGCGGCCTTCGCATCGCCCTCGCCCTTGATCGTCTGCGCGGACTTGTATGCGTTCGCAAGCACGGCCTGCTGCTCGCGTTCGGCGTCGGCCTTGATCTGCTCGACGTCGGCCGCGCCTTGCGCACGCACCTGGGCCGCCTGGTCGCGCAACGCGCCGATCATCCGTTGATAGACGGCGTCCGTCTGCGCGGCCGGCAGGTCGACCCGCGTCAGCTGGACGTCGACGACGTCGACGCCGAAACCGGACGCTTGCGCCTTCGCCGCATCGCGCGCCGCATCGGCGATCGCACGCTGACCGCCGAGGGCATCGTCG
>NZ_BCPP01000781.1:0-3488 GCF_016586125.1 Burkholderia sp. E168m23 | reverse complement strand
GGCCCCATTTCATTGCCCCACTGAGTTTGCGGTACGTCCCGACCGGCCCGGTGCCATGAGGGAGGCGGGAGCGAGCAGCTTGCGGCGGAATCGTCGGAAGCAGGGCAACGGTGCCCGTCGACGTGTTGCGGAATTCCTCGACACATATGTCTTCGGCCGTGTTTCGATTATCGCCCCCGTTCCTGGTGGGTATGAAATCGCAAGAGTATTAATTTTTTATTCGGCGAAAACCACAGAGGAGTGCGCGTGGCGTCCGCCTTCGTGATGCGACTCTGTCGCTCATTATCGAATTGGGGATTATTCGACGTGTGGGTCGATTATCTTTGTCGGGTGACGATTGGCATCCCTTCCGATTACTTCGGCAGCACCACGCGCCGGCCCTTAAAAGCCGGATCGTCACAATCGTCTTATCACGCTCGCTTTCGTCAGGACTGCCGGATGTCACTTGTGCCGCGGCCCGAACGGTCGCTGCTGCACATCGGCGCCATGCGCGACGATCGCCATGCCCTCCGGCACTTCCTCCCACGCGCCGCGTAGGTCGACGAGCGGCTCCGACACGACCATGAACGCATCATCGCCGGCTTCGGCGATACGCGGGTTATGCGGATACAGCTCGTGCAGATGCTTGAACGACGTACTGTGAAACAGCGAGCGCGATTGCCGTTCGCTCGAGTAACGCACCGCGACGATCCGTTCGCCATCGGTCGCGCAGATCGTCATGTTGAGCGGATCGGCGACGCGATGCCGCGTGGCGGTTTCCTCGACCACGCCGACCATCCGTTCGAGCGCCGGCAGCGGCGCCTGCTCGAGACCGTACGTCAGCGCGAGGCGGAACATCAGCTCGGAATCGGTCGAGCCTTCGAGCGTCGGGAATAGCGCCGGGTCGACCTTCATCGTCAGGTCGCGGCGCAGCTTGTGGAAGTCGCGGATCAGCCCGTTGTGCGCGAATAGCCAGCGGCCGTGGCGGAACGGGTGGCAGTTGGTTTCCTGCACGGGCGTGTCGGTCGCTGCGCGGATGTGTGCGATGAACATCCGGGAGCGGATCGCACGCGCGGCTTCGCGCAGGTTGCGGTCGTTCCATGCGGGATGTACGGAGCGATAGCGGAACGGGAGTTCGTCGGGATGCCCGTACCAGCCGATGCCGAAGCCGTCGCCGTTGGTGGTCGTGGCGCCCAGCTCCGAATGCAGGCTCTGGTCGATCAGCGAATGCTTCGCGCGGAACAGCACGGTTTCCAGATGGATCGGATTGCCCGTATAGGCGAGCCAGCGGCACATGGAGCGCTCCTTCACGATGTATCGTTCGCGCATGGTAGCCGACTCCGCGACGTCGCCGCGTCCGGGCGGCTCAGCCACAATCGTCATACGTGGCGGCCGCCTCCGCGCGATACGCGACCGCGCGACCATGTGGCTCGGCGCCATGCAATGCAGCAGTTCGGTGCGGTGCGGCACGTGGGCCGTGCCGCACCGTGCCGGCTCAGTCGCCGAGCGCGTCCATCACACGCGCCGAATAGACGAGCGCCGCGCCCGCATTCAACGCGATCGCGACGCCGAGCGCCTCCGCCACTTCTTCCTTGGTCGCGCCATGCTTGGCCGCTTCGGCCGTATGCACGGCGATACAGCCGTCGCAGCGCGTCGTGACGGCCACCGCGAGCGCGATCAGCTCACGGGTTTTCGCGTCGAGATGGCCGGTCTTGGCGCCCGCGCCGGATAGCGCCTTGTAGCCGGCCAGCGTATCGGGCGACAGCTTGGCGATGTCCCCGATACGGGTCGAGAGTTCCTTCCGGTATTCGTTCCAGTTCAGCATGATGCGTCCTTGTCGAGAAGAGTGAGGAGGGCGGCGGGTGCCGCGATCTCGGGCGATGCAAGCCTATTCTGATCGCTCGCGCTGAGGGTTTCGATACGCTAGAGTGTCAATTTTTAGCGCAATCGTCTCATGGATGCATTGAGCCAACTGCTGTCGCTGGGCCGCAGCCATGTCGAACTCGACGTGCGCTGCCTGCTCGACGGCCCGTTCGCGATGCCGCACGACCCGCTGCCGCCCGGCGAGGCGGCGTTCCATCTGGTGCTGGCCGGCGCCTGCCGGCTGCGTGCCGCCGACGGGCGCACGCTGCAACTCGCCGAGGGCGATTTCGTGCTGCTGTCCGCAGGCGGTGCGCACGACCTGCTCGACGCAGCGGGCGGCCGCTCGAAGCCACTCGTGCCGCTGCGCGATTCGCGCGTCGGCGACGGCGCGGTGCTGCCGGTCAAGTCGAATCTCGATCCGGTCGAACCGGGCGGCGCGAGCGTGGATCTGCTCTGCGGACGGTTCGTCTATGCGCGCGGCGCGGGCGGAACTGCTGATGCGTACACTGCCGCAGGTGTTGCACGTGGGGTTGCGCGACACTTCGGGGGCGGCGCCGCTGCAATTGCTGACGAGTGTGCTGCGTACCGAGGCGTCGAACGTGCAGCCGGGTGCCGGCGCGATCGTGAATGCGCTCGGGCAGGCGCTGCTGGCGTATGCGCTGCGCGCGTACGGTCGCGGTGCGCGCGTACCGTCCGGCTGGCTCGCGCTTGCGGCCGATGCGCGGCTGGGCCCGTCGGTCCAGGCCGTGCTGCAGGCGCCGGCGCAACCGTGGACGGTCGAATCGCTCGGCGCCGAGGCAGCGATGTCGCGCGCGACCTACGCGCGACATTTCCGCGAGAAGGCCGGCATGAGTGTCGGCGCGTTCGTCGCGCAGATCCGGATGATGCACGCGTGCGCGCTGCTCCAGGACACGCAGCGCGGACAGGCGGAAATCGGCCAGGCGGTCGGCTACCAGTCCGAGGCCGCGTTCGGCAAGGCGTTTCGCGCGGTGCTCGGCACGACGCCGGGGCGCTGGCGGCGCGCGCGGCGCGAAACGTGAGCATGCAATCGTGCCCGTCGTGACGCGCGCCAAAGCTGCTACCATGCGCAAAACGCAGTTCAATGACAACGACTTCGAACAACAAGAAAGAGAGGGCAAAGCAATGAACCAGACCACCATCCAGCAACCGTCGTTCGCGTTCGTGGCCGCATCGTGGGCCGCGCTGCTCGCCGGTTTCGCGGCCTTCCTCATCGGGCTCTGGAACGCCGGTATGCAGCTCAACGAGAAGGGCTACTACTTCACCGTGCTGGTGTTCGGCCTCTATGCGGCGATCTCGCTGCAGAAGAGCGTGCGCGACCGCGCGGAAGGCATTCCCGTCACCGGCATCTACTACGGCCTCAGCTGGATCGCGCTGCTGCTGTCGATCGCGCTGCTGATCGTCGGCCTCTTCAACGCGACGCTGCAGTTGAGCGAGAAGGGCTTTTATGCGATGTCGTTCGTGCTCGCGCTGTTCGGCTCGGTGGCTGTGCAGAAGAACACGCGCGACTTGCAGAACGCGAAGCCGCGTTATATCGACGCCGATTCCGCGCAGTCAATTCAAGAGTGACGACTTGCGGGGCGTGCGCCGCCGAAGCCGCCTGCTGAGCGATGATGTCCGCGCTGGCA
>NZ_BCPP01000780.1:0-3490 GCF_016586125.1 Burkholderia sp. E168m23 | reverse complement strand
GTCGCCGTGCCCGCTGACGAAGATCACCGGCAGCGTCGCGCCGCGCGCATTCAGTTCGGCCTGCACGTCGAAGCCGCTTTTCTCCGGCATCCGCACGTCGAGCACGAGGCACGCGGGCAGGTTCACGTCGAAACGTGCGAGAAAGTCGGCGGCGTTCGCGAACCCTTCGGACGCGATGCCGACCGATTCGAGCAGCCACGCGAGCGACGTCCGCATGCCGCTGTCGTCGTCGACGATGTATACGATCGGTGCGGGTGACGTCATCGCGGGTGTCTCGCTGAATATCGGTATCGGGGTCGCACGCGCCGCGCGCAACGCCGGTGGCTGGCGTATCGCGCGCGTCGTTCGCTGGGGATGTGCGGCACATCATAACGAGCCGAAAATCCGCTGCAAACCCCTGCACGTGCCGTACGAACGCGCAACCGCGGTTTTTTTCGCACGCGGCGGCACGCATCTAGGTAGAACCTTTAGACGCGTCGGCAGGAACGCCATCCCGATCGCCAATCGTGCGAATGGTCGGCCGCATTTTCGCGACGTACGCTTGGGTCATCGTCGGCGATCCGGCGCTGCCCTTGCAGCGCTGCGCGGTTCGCCGCTTTCGTCCAATCAGGAGCGCCCATGTCTTCCACGACCGATATCCAGCGACCGGCGCGCGTCGAACCGACCGATGCGCAGAAGGCCTTCCGCCAGGCGATGGCCCACCTCGGCGCGGCCGTCAACGTGATCACCACCGCCGGGCCGCACGGCCGCTGCGGGATCACCGCGAGCGCCGTGTGCTCGGTCACCGACGCGCCGCCGACGCTGCTCGTGTGCCTGAACCGGTCGAGCGCGATGCATGCGACCTTCGAGCGCAATCGCCAGGTCTGCATCAACGTGCTGCCGGCCGAGCACGAGTTGCTCGCGCGACACTTCGCAGGACTCACCGACCTGCCGATGGAACAGCGCTTCGAACTGCCCGTGTGGGATCGCGGCGAACAGGACGTGCCGGTGCTGCGCGATGCGCTCGCGAGCCTGCAAGGCACGATCGCCGAGATGAAGGAAGTCGGCTCGCATTCGGTGATGTTCATCGAGGCGACGTCGATTCGCGTGCGCGACGACGGCGACAGCCTGATCTACTTCAGCCGCGCGTTTCATCGCGTGTCGCGCACCGCGTGCGTGCGGTAACGATGCCGGCATGTGGCGCGGCGTGCGCGTTCGGGCGGACTACGCAGGCGCCCGCAGCGCACGCTGCCCGACCGCAAGTGCCGCGCCCGCGAACAGCGTCAGCGCCGAATACACGAGCCCGCGCGCGAGCCCCGCGCTGTCCGACACCCAGCCGATCGCGACCGGCCCCGCGATCTGCCCGAAGGCGAAGACCGTCGTGAATGCGCTGATGCCCTTCGCCCAACCATCGGGCGGCAGGTTGTGCCGCACGAAGGCGGTCGTGGAGGCCACCGCCGACAGGAACGTCGCGCCGAACAGCAAGCCCGATGCGAACGCGGCAGCCGGATGCACGAACAGCGCGGGCATCAGCGTCGCGACGCCGAGCAGCGCGTTGAGCACGGCGAGCGCCTGGCCGCCGCGCATCCGATCGAGCAGCCCCGACCACAACCGCGCCGACACGACGGTCGCGACGCCGAGCATCACGTAGAACGCGGCGACCACCGTGCCGCTCATCCCCGCGCCGCGCAGCAGCGCGACGATGAACGTCATGTAGCCGATATAGCCGACGCCGAACAGGCCGTAGCCGGCCAGCGCGAGTGCGAAGCGGGCCGGGCTCGCGGTCGCGGCCGGTTTCGCGCCGTCGGCCTCCCTGGCCGGTGCCGCATGCGCATGCTCGATGCGGCGCGCAGCCGACACGGCCACCGCCGAGAACAGCACGCACGCCGTCGCGAGTGCGAACCATGCCGGCTGCCAGCCGTGTACACGGTGCACGAGCGTCGCCGGCACGAGCAGCGACGACGCGACGATGCCCCATCCGGTGCCGCCGTAATAGAGGCCGAGCAGCAGCCCTGCGTCGCGCGGCGACGCGGACGCGAGCCGCGCGGCCAGCACGCCGCCACTGATGAAGATCAGCGCGCTGCCGACACCCGTTGCGAGCCGCTGCGCGAGCAGCACGTGCATGTCCGACGTGAGCCCGCCCGCGGCCATCAGCACGGCGGTCAGCACACAGCCGGCCGCGAGCAGCGTGCCCGCGCGCCAGCGCCGCGACAGCAACGGAAAGGCCAGCGCACCGATCAGGTAACCGGCCGCGTTCGCCGTGTTCAGCGCGCCGGCCTGCGCGAACGTCCAGCCGAGGTCGGCCTTCATCGGCGGCAGCAGCAGCGCATACGAAAAGCGGGCGAGGCCAAGCGCGATCGCGCTGCCCAGCGACAGGCAGATCGCGAGCCGCCACGCGGCCATGCGGCCGGGATCGGTTGCGCCGGCGTCCGGCCGCGAGCGGCCGGCACGCTCCGGTTGCGGCACTGCACGCATCGGGGTGTCTCCTTCGTTGTTCGATTCCGGGGCGTTCGCCGCCGTCGGTCGATCATACTGGAGCCGTGAAACCGGCGCGCGCCGGCGGCAAACACCCGCCGGCCGTCGCGCCCAGGTTCCGCTCCACGGCGGGACGCGCGCGACGGCTGGAAAACGCGGAATGCCGGCCGGCGCCGGCACGCACTACCGCCCGAGTCCGGCCGCAAACGCCGCAAGCAGCGCGCGCCCTTCGGGCCATCCGCCCAACCCGGACGCCGCGTTCAGATGGCCGCGTGCGCCGAGCAGAAGCGGCGTCGCGCCGTGTTCCGTGGCCCATTCGAGCGCTCGCCCCGCCGGATCGTACGGATCGTCCGCGCTCGCGATCGCCAGCACCGGCACGCGCCCGAACCGACCGCCCGGCAGGTTCGCGAACGCGGCGGCGGCAACCGGAAAACGCGGCCCTGCCGGATCGGGCACGGCCACGAGAAACGCGCCGCGCACCGCGCGCGCCGACCCGGCACGCCAATGCGCGAACAACAAACAGCCCAGCGAATGACAAATCACGAGCGGGGGCGCCCCGGCGTTCGCGACAGCCGTGTCCAGCGCCGCCGTCCAGTCGGCGAGGTCGGGCGCCTCCCACGAAGCCGGCGCGATGCGCGCGGCGCCGGGAAACGCCGTCTCCCAATGACTCTGCCAATGATCCGGTCCCGAATTGCCGATACCCGGCACGATCACGATCGCCTGATCCATCACGCCCTCCATCAACTGAAACCCGGAGTGTGGCCACGCGCCGGTCGGCATGGAATGGCAAGTCATCGGTTATTGAGACAAAATGCCGATGAATCAACGGTACCGGAGGACCGTCATGCCGGACGAAGCACTGGATCGCCTGGATCTTGCGATCCTCGAAGCGCTGCAGGAGAACGCGCGGACGCCGCTATCGGAAGTCGGCAGGCGCATCGGCCTGTCGCAACCCGCCACCTCGGAGCGCGTCAAGCGGCTGGAAGAACGCGGCATCATCGCCGGCTACGGCGCACGCATCGATCCGGCGGCGCTC
>NZ_BCPP01000779.1:0-3494 GCF_016586125.1 Burkholderia sp. E168m23 | reverse complement strand
ACGGCTTCGCTCGAATGCCCGGTCGATCTGTTTCTGGTCGATAACGGTGGGCTGGGAGACGTGTCTGCATTGATTGATGATCTCGATACGAAAGGTATTACCACCCGGATTCTGTCGGGCCACGGCAACGTTGGCTACGGACGGGGGCACAATCTCGCGATCGAATCGTCGACACGCCCGTTTCACCTGATCTTGAATCCTGACATCGATCTCGACGCAGACGCGCTCGTTGCCGCCCGTGCGTTTCTCGGTTCGCGTCCCGACGTCGGCGCGCTCACGCCATGGATCGGCGATGACACAGGCGGGCAGCAGTATCTCTGCCGCCGTTACCCGGCGGTGCTCGATCTGCTCGTGCGCGGCTTCCTGCCGGCGCGGTTTCGGGCAGCTTTTGCGAAGCGCCTCGCCCGCTACGAAATGCGCGACGTCATCAACGACCGCGACGTCGTTTGGGACCCCCCCATCGTCAGCGGCTGCTTCATGCTGTTCCGCACCGAAGTCCTGAAGAAACTCGGCGGCTTCGATCCACGCTATTTCCTGTACTTCGAGGACTACGACCTGAGCCTGCGCACGCACGAGATTGCCCGCGTCGCGTATGTTCCCTCGGTGCGCGTCATCCATCACGGTGGGGGGGCGTCGCGCAAGGGCTTCGCGCACATCCGCATGTTCGCCGCGTCGGCCTTGAAGTTCTACAACCGCTTTGGCTGGAGGCTCTGGTGAGTCACCTCGTCGTCACCGGCGCGAACGGCTTCGTCGGCCGCGCGGTCTGTCGTCGTGCGCTGGATGCCGGACATACGGTTACCGCGTTGGTACGGCGTCCGGGCGGCTGCATCGACGGCGTGCTCGAATGGGTGCACGACGCCGCCGATTTCGCGGGTCTGGATGAAGCGTGGCCAACCGACCTGACCGCCGATTGCGTGATCCATCTCGCCGCGCGCGTGCACGTGATGCGCGACGAGTCCCCCGATCCCGACGCTGCGTTCGATGCCACCAACGTCGCCGGCACGCTGCGTCTCGCCGACGCCGCGCGCCATCACGGCGTGCGCCGCATCGTGTTCGCGAGCAGCATCAAGGCGGTCGGAGAGGGCGACGGCGGAATACCGCTGTCGGAAGCGTTCGAACCCGACCCGCAGGATGCATACGGCCGTTCGAAGTTGCGGGCGGAACGGCAGCTCGCGCAGTGCGGCGCGTCGGCGGGGCTCGATGTCGTCGTCGTTCGTCCGCCGCTCGTCTATGGCCCTGCCGTCCGTGCCAACTTCCTGCGAATGATGGACGCGGTCGCGCGCGGGATGCCGTTGCCGCTCGGCGCGGTTTCGGCGCGCCGCAGCATCGTCTACGTCGACAATCTCGCCGACGCGCTGCTGCGTTGCGCAATCGACCCGCGAGCGGCCGGCGAATGCTTCCATGTCGCCGACGACGACGCCCCGACGGTCGCGGGCCTGCTGCGCCTCGTCGGCGACGCGCTCGGCAAGCCGGCGAGGCTGATCGCGGTGCCGCCGGCGCTGTTGCGTGTGCTCGGAAAGCTGACCGGTCGCAGTGCGGCTATCGACCGCCTGACGGGCAGTCTGCAACTCGATACCGGTCGGATCAGGCGCGTGCTCGACTGGCAGCCGCCCTATACGACCCGCCAGGGCCTCGAAGCGACCGCCGCATGGTATCGTTCGCGCGATACACGAAAATAAAAGCCACATGCTTCTCGCGAATCCCACCTGGCTCACCACGGCCGCGGTGGCCCTGGCCGCCGCATTCGCCTCGACGACGATTCTCCGCGTACTGCTCGCCACCGGGTGGGCCTGGCGTCTGGCCACCGACATTCCGAACGACCGTTCGCTCCATACGCTGCCGACACCGCGCGTCGGCGGATGGGGCATCGTGCCCGTCTGTGTCGTTGCGCTGCTGATGCTGGCGCCGCGGCTTTGGCTGATCGCGATCGCCGCCGCGGGACTCGCCGCGATGTCGCAGATCGACGACCGGCGCGGGCTGCCGGCCCGCGTGCGATTCTCCGCGCACCTCGCGGCAGTCGTCGCGCTGATCGTCGTCTTCCCGGCCGACGCACCGTGGTGGCTGCTCGCCGGCGTGGGTTTCGCGATGGTCTGGCTGACGAACCTGTACAACTTCATGGACGGCGCCGACGGTCTCGCGGGCGGCATGGCACTGTTTGGCTTCGGCGGATACGCGGTCGCGGCGCTCGGCGGCCCGCATACGTCGCCCGATCTCGCCGTGGCGGGCGCGGCAGTGGCCGGCGCGGCGCTCGGCTTTCTTCTGCTCAATTTCCATCCGGCGAGACTGTTTCTCGGCGACGCCGGCTCGATTCCGCTCGGCTTCCTGGCCGGCGCACTGGGCTATTGGGGCTGGCGTACCGATGTCTGGCCGATCTGGTTTCCCGCCATGGTATTCGCGCCCTTTATTGCAGACGCATCTGTAACACTTTTGAGACGTCTGTTACGCGGAGAAAAGTTCTGGCAGGCGCACCGCGAGCATTATTATCAAAGGATGGTCCGGTCGGGCGTCAGTCACGGCCGGACTGCCCTTTATTGGTACCTCATCATGCTCGCAGGCATAATTCTGGCCACGTGGGCAAAGGGCCGCCCCGAACTGCAGCAATGGCTGTCGTTTCTTGCGTGGTATGGTGTCCTGGCATGGTTCGGATGGTTGATCGACATGCGTTGGCGCCGGTTTCAAGCGGCCGCCGAAAACAATTCTTGAGGTTTCCCGCCGATGTTGCGATCCAGAGCATCTTGGCTGTCCCTGAGTGCTTTCCTGTTCGACCTGACGGCGGTTGTCGCCGCATGGTTGTTCGCTTATCTCGTTCGTTTCAACGGCAGCGTTCCGCATGATTTCCTGAGCGGCGCGCTGATGGCGCTGACGTGGGCACTGCCCGTCTATGCGCTGATGTTCCGCGGCTTCGGCCTGTATCGCGGGCTGTGGGTGTTTGCCAGCTTGCCCGACCTGATGCGCATCGCGAAGGCGGTGGCGGGCGGCGGCGTGATCGTGATGATCGGTGCCGTGATGTTCCAGCCGCAGCCGATCATTCCGCGCTCGGTGCTGCTGGTGTCGCCGTTGATGCTGTTCCTGGCAATGGGCGGCGCGCGTGCGCTGTATCGCGCGACGAAGGAGTACTACCTGTACGGTGGGCTGGTGGGCAAGGGCAAGCCGGTGCTGGTGCTGGGTGCCGGCACGGCCGGCGCGAGCCTCGCGCGCGAACTGTCGCGCTCCGGTGAATGGCGCTTGGTCGGCCTGCTCGACGACGACGTCACGAAACAGGGGCGCGAAATCTACGGCTACAAGGTGCTGGGTTCGTTCAACGACCTCAAGCACTGGACCGATGCGATGAAGGTCGAATACGCGATCATCGCGATTCCGTCGGCGTCGGTCGAAACCCAGCGTCGCGTCGCGACCCTCTGCGTGCGTGCCGGCGTGAAGGCGATGGTGCTGCCGTCGCTGACCGCACTGATGCCGGGGCAGGGCTTCCTGTCGCAGGTACGGAACATCGATCT
>NZ_BCPP01000778.1:0-3495 GCF_016586125.1 Burkholderia sp. E168m23 | reverse complement strand
CGCGGCGACCTTGCCGGAAAACCCCTTCATTCGTCGTCCTCCCGTTCCGCTTGCGCTGCACCGGCGGCGCATCTATTGTGGTGTTGTTCGTCACCACTTTAGTTTTCGGGTGTCCTGATGTCAAATAGCGGAATGGAGAAAGCACTCGAAACGGAAAAAAGGGGCCGGGCGTATGGCGGCGTGGCGCCCGAGGTGCGGGCCGCCGAGCGGCGCGATGCGTTGATCCGTGCGGCGACGCGCGTGTTCGGTACGGTGGGTTTCCGCAAGGCGACCGTGCGGTCGATCTGCCAGGAAGCGAAGCTGAACGATCGCTATTTCTACGCGGCGTTCGACAGCACCGAGGATCTGTTGCGCTGCACTTACCTGCATCACGCGCAGCAGCTGCATGATGCGGTCGCGCAGGCGGTCGCCGCGCGCGGCGGCGAGCTGCGCGAGCGCGTCGACGCGGGGCTCGCCGCATTCTTCGCGTTTCTGCGCGACCCGTGCGCGGCGCGCGTGCTGCTGCTCGAGGTGATGGGCGTGAGCGCGGATACCGACATGACGTACCAGCGCATGCTGATCGACTTCGGCAAGCTGATCATGGCGATCGGCGCGCCGGGCGAGGCCGTCACGCCTGCCGAGCGCACCGAGCAGCGGCTGATCGGGCTCGCGCTGGTGGGCGCGATGACGAACGTCGGCGCGGCGTGGCTGCTGACCGACTATCGCGATCCGGAGGCGCAGATGATCGCGAGTTGCAGGAAGGTGCTGCTGGGGACGTTGGGAACGGGCAGGTAGCGGGCGTCGGAAACTGCGGCTCGGGCATGAATCCGTCGAAACAACTCGGGTATATTTGCACGCATTTGCACGCGCATCCAGCCATGAAAGAGGCGGCGTTTGCGAAAGTATCGCCACTTCACAACGGATAGTCAGTACGTTACCGCGCGCGCGGGCCGATTGCTCGCGTTCGTCGATTCGCTTTGATTACCGTACCAAACGCGGGGAGCAGGTCGGTACAACGACAAACGGATCAAGGGCTCCCTGGGCTATCTCAGCCCATCGAGTACCGTGAAAACCCGGCGACTGGAATAACACGAAAAGCGCTAGACGCGTTACAGAGAACATGCGATCCAAAATTCTTTCAATCGCTTGCCTGGTCGGTATCAGTATCACCGCGCACGCCCAAGTGGCATGTCCGTCAGGCTGGATTCCCTATAGCGCGACGTCTTGTGGCCCGGCCCCGCGCGCGCAGGCGGCGCCCACACAGCAGGCGCCCACGTTCAGCTTGGCGACGACGTGGGGAGCGATCGCGACCGATGGTGTAAAGGGCGTACTCGGCACGGCCATCGGCGGGGAAAGCGAACGCGGAGCCGCGCGCACGGCGATGGCAGATTGCCAGGCCAAGGGCGGGACTACCTGCAAAGTTCAGTTGACCTACTCCAACGGCTGCGGAGCCATGATCGTTGGAAGCAAAGGATTCAGTACGGCCGGTGCTGGCACCAGGGAAGAAGCCATACAGAAAGGCATGGCGATCTGCCAGACGGATGGCGATACCGCGTGCCGTCTCTATTACACCGATTGCAGCCTGCCAAAAAGCGCTCGCTAGCGGGCAGTTGTCGACCCGGAGCTGGCGCTTGGGCATACGCGGGAACCTCGAACATGAAGCACTTCAACACCTGCCTTCTCTGGTTGAGCGTTGCGACGTCGTTTGCATCGTCCGTTTCCGCGAGCGGCCATTTGCCGCCGGTGGATATGCCGCCGCAATCGTTCGCCAGTTTCGACGCATGCGTCGAGCATCTTCGTCAGTTGTACGCGCACGACCTGGTCGGCGCGAAGCAGGGGCCTCAACAGATCGAGGGCGGCGCGACGCGCGAGGCCGTTGTCGATACCAAGGGCGTCGTAACCAACGAACGCGATGAAGCACATTACGATACCGAATTGGGTTGGTCGATTCGCAAGCCCGGCGGTGATGCCGTCGGCAATCGCTGGATGCAGACGAACTACAACTTCGAGCGCTGGAGCTGGACCTGTCGGAGCGCTTCGTTGACCGGCACAATGGAAAGCGGCTTCACGTCACCGTCGGTCGAGCCGTTACGTTAGGGTGGCGCCGTGGTGGATGTGGAATGGTCCCGCTTCATTGCTGCGGTTGTCGTGAGGGATCGATGGTCCCGCGATCCATTGCAATAGGGAGCGGGCTGACGTCATCGACCAGGGAGTGATCGTGAGAGCAAGGTATGTCGACTACGACGGCCGATATTTCGTATACCTGAGTGTGGCAGTTTTTCTGATGATGTCGTTCGGGTCGGTGATGACGGTGGTTGACATATCGAATCTGGTCCGCCGGCCGTCGGATGAACTGACGACGATGGCATTCTATTGGGGCTATCTGTTGCTTCCTGCGGTCTTGCTTTGGGCGATGCATTCAGCCGGGATGCTCGAGAAATCCCGCTTCGCTTTCTCGTTGATCGCTCTAACCCTGCTGTGTGCCTGCTTCGTCTGGAGCGCAGCCCATGAACGGAGCGCGTGGGTCTGGGTCGCGTATTGGCCAGCCTGTGTGGCTTGCCTGTTGCTCGCGATGTTGGCGCATTGGGTGCGGAGGCGAACCAACAAAATCTGATGCGGCGTCTGCTGACGACATCGGCGGAGCGGCTCGCCGTTATCGGCGAATGCACTGCCGTTGAACACCGTAAGCGCGCAATGAACCACGCGGCTTGCTAATTCGACCGTGAGCGCTTTGTCGTAGGCGTTGTCGGCGCTTCCCCTAGCTTCCCCTTCATCGCCTCGATGAACGCCCGCACCTTCGGCGACGGCAGCCGCGTCGACGGATACACCGCGTGAATGCCGGCCGGCGCCGTGCGCCAGCCCGGCAACAGCCGCACGAGCCGCCCGGCCGCGACGTCGTCCGCGGTCGAGAAATCCGTCAGCAGCCCGAAGCCACCGCCCGCGAGCACGATCGCGCGGCACGCGGTCGCGGTGTTCGACACGACCGGCGCGACGCAGCGCACCGACGCGCGGCCGCCGCGTGCGTCGTCGAGTTCGAGCGTATGCGGGCGCGGCAGCGACGACAGCATCACGAACGGCAGCGCGGCAAGCGCATCGGGGTCGCGCGGCAGCCCGTGTCGCGCGACGAACGCCGGGCTCGCGACCAGCCATTTCTCGTAGGTGCCGAGCTGCACCGCGCGATAGTTGGAATCGGCAAGCCGCCCGATGCGGATCGCGACGTCGAGGTTGTCGGCGACGAGATCGACCACGCGGTCGTTCGCGACCAATTCGACGGCGAGCGCCGGATGCCGGTCGCGCAGCGCGACGACGGCCGGCGCGACGACCAGCGCGCCATAGTCGATCGGCACGCTCACGCGCAGCGTGCCGCGCAGCGGCCCGGCGTCGGACGACACCGCGTCGAGCGCGGCTTCGGTCGCGCGCACGATGTCGCGGCATGCGTCGTAGAACACGCGTCCCGCGTCGGTCACGCTCAGCCGCCGCGTCGTGCGCACCAGCAGGTTCGCGCCAACCTCGGAT
>NZ_BCPP01000777.1:0-3498 GCF_016586125.1 Burkholderia sp. E168m23 | reverse complement strand
GGATCTTCGCTTCGAGCTGCTGCGCGCGGGCGAGGCCGAATGCTTCGGGCGTCTCGCCGGCTGCCGCTTCGCCGAAGAAATACGGCTGATCGATGTGCACGATGTGCTCGACCTTCGACGGCATCTGCTCGTGCATGTAGCCCATCCCGCCGAGCGTGCCCCCCGCGATCGTCGAGCCGTGATAGCCGTTCTTGCGCGAGATCACGACCTTCTTCTGCGGCTTGCCTTGCACGCGCCAGTACTGATGCACGAGACGCAGCACGGTGTCGTTGCCTTCCGAGCCGCTGTTGCAATAGAAGAAGTGGTTGAAGCCGGCGGGCGTGACTTCCGCGAGCATCGCGGAAAGCTCGATCACCGGCGGATGCGTGGTCTTGAAGAACGTGTTGTAGAACGGCAGTTCCTGGATCTGGCGATACGCGGCGTCGGCGAGCTCCTTGCGGCCGTAGCCGACGTTCACGCACCACAGGCCGGCCATCCCGTCGATCACCTTGTTGCCGTCCGAGTCCCACAGATAGACGCCGTCGGCCTTCACGATCACGCGGCTGCCAGCGCGGTTGAGCGCGCCCATGTCGGAGAACGGGTGAATGTGGTGCGCGGCGTCGAGCGCGCGGTATTCGGCGGTCGTGCGTGCCTGCGTCGCGCGCGGCGCGGCGGCCGCGGCGCTCGGCGCGGCCGGCTGGACCCAGGCAGATTCGTTGCGGTAAGTCATGTTTCCTCCGTGATTCCGTATGCGGTTGGCACGCTTACACGTGCAGCAGCAGATGGCGGCGTTCCCACGAGCTGATCACGCGGAAGAACGCTTCGTATTCGGTTTCCTTCAGCGCGAAGTACGCCTTGAGGAACTTGGGCCCGAGGATCTCGCCGAGCGGCTCGCACGCGGCCATCAGCGTCAGCCCTTCCTCGAGGTTGCGCGGCAGCTGGTACGGCAGGCTGTAGCCGTCGCTCACCAGCGGCTCAGTCGGCTCCAGGCGCTGCGTCATGCCGAGATAGCCGGCCGCCAGCGTCGCCGCGAGCGCGAGGTACGGATTGCAGTCGACACCGGGGATGCGGTTTTCGATGCGGCGCGCGGCCGGGCCGGAATGCGGAATGCGGAACCCCACCGTGCGGTTGTCGTAGCCCCACTGCACGTTGATCGGCGCGGCCATGAAGCGCGACAGGCGGCGGTACGAATTGATGTACGGCGCGAAGATCGGCATCAGCGCCGGCGTGTACTTCTGCAGCCCCGCGAGGTAGTTGTAGAACATCGACGTCGCGCCGCCGGTCTCCGGTGACGTGAACAGGTTCTGCCCCGTTTCCTCGTCGACGATGCTCTGGTGCACGTGCATCGCCGAGCCCGGTTCGTCTTCCATCGGCTTGGCCATGAACGTCGCGTACATGTTGTGACGCAGCGCGGCCTCGCGCACCGTGCGCTTGAACAGGAACACCTGGTCGGCCAGCGACAGCGCGTCGCCGTGCATGAAGTTGATCTCCATCTGCGCGGCGCCGACTTCGTGGATCAGCGTGTCGATGTCGAGGTTCTGCGCTTCGCAGTACTCGTAGATGTCCTCGAACAGCGGATCGAATTCGTTGACGGCCTCGATCGAATACGACTGGCGGCCCGTTTCAGGGCGGCCCGTGCGACCGACCGGCGGGCGCAGCGGCAGGTCGGGGTCCTTGTTCATGTCGACCAGGTAGAACTCGAGCTCCGGCGCCACGACCGGTTTCCAGCCCTTCGCCTTGTACAGGTCGAGCACGCGGCGCAGCACGTAGCGCGGCGAGATCTCGACCGGCGAGCCGTCGAAATGCACGCAATCGTGGATCACCTGCGCGGTCGGGTCCACGGCCCACGGGATCAGGCGGATCGTCGACGTGTCGGGCACACACACCATGTCGGGGTCGGTCACGCCGGTGAGCGAGCCGTCTTCCGGATAGTCGCCGGTGACGGTCTGCACCATCACGGCTTGCGGCAGGCGCATCGATTCGCCGGACGTGAACTTGTTGCGCGGCGTGATCTTGCCGCGCGCGATGCCGGCCATGTCGGGAATGATCGCTTCGATCTCGGTGATCCGGTGCTGCTTCAGAAAGTCTTCGATGTCTTGCATGTCTGTTCTCGTTGTCTGGTGGGCGCGCTCAGGCGAGCGCGGCGGCGGCCATGGCGCGCGTGCGGGCGGCGCGGCGGGCGCGGCAGGCATCGCCGAAGGCGCGGAAGATCGCGCTCGACAGCGGGTCCTGCGCATGCCGCCATTCCGGATGCCACTGCACGGCCAGCGCGAAAGCCGGTGCGTCGACGACGCTCACGGCCTCGATCAACCCATCCGGCGCGACCGCCTCGATGGCGAGGCCGGAGCCGAGCTGCGCGATGCCCTGCTTGTGCAGCGAGTTCACGTGCACTTCGTCGCGGCCGCCGGCGAGCGCATGCAGCTTGCCGCCGGGCGTCAGGCGCACGACGTGCGCGGGGCCGTATTGCGTGTCCATCGGCGCGTCGTCGTCCTCGCGGTGATCGGCGAAGCCGGGCACTTCATGCACGCGCTGGTGCAGCGTGCCGCCGCAGACGACGTTCAACTCCTGGAAGCCGCGGCACACGGCGAGCACGGGCACGCCGGCGACGATGGCCGCGCGCAGCAGCGGCAGCGTCGTCGCGTCGCGCGCCGGGTCGTGCTTCGTGCCCGGTGCGCTCGGTTCGCCGCCATAGAGATGCGGCTCGACGTTCGAGTAGCTGCCGGTAAACAGCAGCCCGTCGACCGCGTCGAGCACGTCGGCGCTCGACTGGCGCTCGCCGAGGGCCGGCAGCACCATCGCGAGCGCATGCGCGCCGTCGACGATCGCGGCGACGTACTTGTCGCCGACCGTATGCGACGCGTGCGCGCCGATCTGGGTGAGGTCGGCGGTGATGCCGACGAGAGGTTTCCTTTCCATGACGTCTTCAGTAATCCGTAGGGACGTGACGTGCACCGAGCCGGATGCGGCAAAACGCAGGCGCGACACGACCCCGCAGCCGGGCGCAAGGCGCACGGCCGCTGGTGAATGGGCGCAACGGGATGGCGTGGCGATCCGCGCTGCGCGCGACGGTCAGGCCGTCGTTCGTTTCATTGCGATACGCGACGCGGCAATGCATGCGCGAACGCGTGCCGTCACCGCACGGACGATGCGGTTGGCGAATCGACAGAAAAAACGAACGACGTGAAGAAAGGAGAGGCGCTACGGCAGCAGCGACGCCACTTCGTCGGTATCGACGGCGACGAATGCGCGTGCGGAAACGGCGTTGTGGCGCCGAACGGAACGACGGGACAGGATGGTGTAGATCGACAGGTGAAGCAGGCGAGGACTATGCCAGCCGCAACTGCCGTCGGAAGCGGGAACGGCGCTGCGCAAACTTCGCACATCGCCTCGATCCCACCTCACCAGAGGGCCACGGACTCTCACGATTACACTCGACTGGTTTGTTGAAAGTATTGAACACCCGATCGTTTCGACGCGCTGGGCGTTTAAAATAATCAAGGTGCCGGCCCCGCATCATTT
>NZ_BCPP01000776.1:0-3504 GCF_016586125.1 Burkholderia sp. E168m23 | reverse complement strand
AACGTGCCGGACGCGCTGTGCGTCGCGGTGCGGGCGGCCGCGGAATCGCATGCGTGGCGCTGTATACGGTGCTCGACGATATCCGCGAAGGGCGCCTGATCCGCGTGCTGCCCGATTACCGGCTGCAGACGGTGAGCGTCTATGCCGTCTACGCGACGCGCCGCTATCTCGATGCGAAGATCCGCACCTTCCTCGACCACCTGCGCACGACGCTCACGCCCGCGCTGGAGAACGATCTGCGCGAACTCGACCGGCTGACGACCGAGCACGTGCCGAGCAGCCGCCAGCGCGCGTGACGGCGCCTGCGTGCCGCCGCGGCGCTCATGCGGCCGGCGCGATGCGGATGCGCTCGAAGCGGCCCGCGAGCCACACGTACGCCGCAATGCCGATCAGCCCGTGCGCGGCGACGAACCACAACGCACCGGCGAACGAACCCGTGCTCGCGACGAAGTAGCCGATCACGAGCGGCGTGACGATTCCCGCGATGTTGCCGAGGCCGTTGAACACGCCGCCGCTCAGCCCGACCATGCCTTCCGGCGCCGTGTCGGCGAGCACGGCCCAGCCGACCGCCGCAAGCCCCTTGCCGAAGAACGCGATCGTCATCAGCGTGATCACGATCGCGTTTGACGATGCGCCGTTCGCGAGCACGAGCAGCGTCGCCATCGCCATCCCCGCGACGAACGGCGTCTTGCGCGCCCGCGACGGATGCATGCCGCGCCGGATCAGCCAGTCCGACAGCACGCCGCCGAGCACGCCGCCCGTGAAGCCGCAGATCGCCGGCAGCGCGGCGACCCAGCCGGCTTCCATGATCGTCATCCCGCGCCCCTTGATCAGGTAGATCGGGAACCACGTGATGAAGAAGTAGGTGAGCGCCGTGATGCAGTACTGGCCGATGTAGATCGCCCACAGGTTCCGGTGGCGGAACAGTTGCGACACGTCGTGCCACGACACGCGCGGTCGCTCGCGCACGCGGTTCGCCTCGAGATCGACGAGCGCGCCATGGGCGCGCAGGTAGTCGCGCTCCGCGTCGGTCACGCGCGGGTGGCCGTGCGGCTCGCGATACCACGCGAACCACAGCGCGGCGAGCGCGATGCCGAGTAGCCCCATCCACAGGAATACGTGTTCCCAGCCGAGCGCATGCGTGAGCCACGCCATCGCCGGCGTGAACAGCACGACGGCCATGTATTGCGCGGAATTGAACAGCGCCGACGCGGTGCCGCGTTCGGCGGTGGGGAACCAGCAGGCGACGATCCGCGAATTGGCCGGAAACGCCGGCGATTCGACGAGACCGAGCATGAAGCGCATCACGAACAGCGCGAGCGTCGCGGCCGCGCCCTGCAACGCGAACCCGCCGACCGTGCCCTGCAACATCGTGAATACCGACCACAGCAACAGGCTCAGGCCGTACACGCGCCGCGCGCCGAAGCGGTCGAGCAGCCAGCCGCCCGGAATCTGGCCGATCGCATAGGCCCACGCGAACGCCGAAAAGACGACGCCGAGCTGCACGGGCGTGAGTCCGAGGTCGTGCGCGACGCCGGTGCCGGCGATCGACATCGTCGCGCGGTCCGCATAGTTGACGACGGTGACCGCGAAAATCAGCGCGAGGACCGCATAACGGACGCGGCCGATCGTGCGCGACGCGGCGGGCGATGCGGCGAGCGCAGCGCCGCTGGATCGATTGGACATGCATGTCTCCTGGCCTTCGTCGTGCGAAGGCATCGGTGTTGTAACGGGAAGGGACGTGCCGCGCTCAGCGCGTGACGCTGGTCGGCGGGCGCTGGCCCGCGAAGCACGCGGCGAGGTTGGCGAGCACGATGCGGCCCATTTCCTCCCGCGTTTCATGCGTGGCGCTCGCACGGTGCGGCTGCACGACGACGCGATCGAGTTCGAGCAGCGCGGCCGGCACGTGCGGTTCGTTCGCGAACACGTCGAGACCGGCGCCGGCGATCGTGCCGTCGGCCAGCGCGCGCACGAGCGCGGCTTCGTCGACCAGCTTGCCGCGCGCGACGTTGATCAGGAATCCTTGGGGGCCGAGTGCCGCGAGCACGTCGGCCGTCACCAGCACGTTGCCGTGATCGGCCGAGGCCGCGATCACGAGCACGTCGCTGTCGCGCGCGAGCGCGGCGAGGTCGGGTACGAAGCGATAGCCACTGTCGCGCTGCTCGCGCGGGCCGAAGTAGCTGACGGGCATCCGGAACGCCTGCGCGCGTTGCGCGATCGCGCGTCCGACGCGTCCGAGTCCGACGATGCCGAGCCGCTTGCCCGTGACCTGCGTCGCGAGCGGCTGGGCCGCCTTGCCCCAGCGGCCGGCGCGCACGATCCGCTCGCCGGCGCCGAGGTCGCGCAGGGTCATCAGGATCAGCCCCAACGCCATGTCGGCGACGTCGTCGGTCAGCACGTCGGGGGTCGTGGTCACGTGGATGCCGCGCGCCCGGGCGCGCTCGAGATCGACCGCATCGGTGCCGATGCCGTTGATCGCGACGATCTCGAGCGCGTCGAACCGGTCCATCAGCGCGGCGGACAGGCCGTTCGCGCCGCCCGTCACGACGCCGCGAATGCGCGGCGCCACGCGATCGAGCAGCGCGTCCGGTTGCTCGGCCGCATACAGCCGATGCACGGTGTAGCGGGCGGACAGTTCGGCGTCGATGGTGGCGGGCAGCGGCTGGGTCAGCAGGATGTCGATGGTCATGAAGGTCTCGGTCGTCGTGCGCGGCGCGGGCCGTGCATCAGGTGGAACCGAGTATAGAAATCGCATCGATATCGGTCTAACATCAAAAGACTATCGATTGATTCAAGATTTGGATGATTGAACTGCACCAGCTTCGCTGCTTCGTCGCGGTCGCCGAAGAACTGCATTTCGGCCGCGCGGCCAGGCGGCTCTTCATGACCCAGCCGCCGCTCAGCCGGCAAATCCAGTTGCTCGAGCACGCGCTCGGCATCGCGCTGCTCGAGCGCAGCAGCCGGCAGGTGAGCCTGACCGCGGCCGGCGAACGCTTCCTGCGCGACGCGCGGCACATCCTCGAATTCTCCGCGCGCGCCGAGCAGGCCGCGCAGCGCGTCGCGCACGGCGGGGCCGGGCGCATCACGCTCGGTTTCACGGCCGTCAGTGCATACCGGATGATCCCGGTGCTGCTCGCGCACGCGGCGCATGCGTTGCCGGACGTCGACGTCGAATTGCGCGAAATGGTGTCGACCGTGCAGATCGACGCACTCGCGTCGCGGATGCTCGACGCGGGTTTCGTGCGCCAGCGCGCCGCGCGCCAGCCGCTCGAATACCGGCTCGTGCAGCGCGAACCGATGCTCGTCGCGGTCGCGGAAGGCGCGCCGCTCGCGGCCTATGAGCAGATCGGCCCCGACGAGCTCGACCGGCAGCCGTTCATCGCCTATTCGCCGAACGAGGGCAAGTATTTCCACGACTCGTATAACTTCGTATAATGTATGCTATACGAAGTTATTACGATAAATGGACGCAATCGTGCGGAATGGCTGCATTCCGCGTTGCGC
>NZ_BCPP01000775.1:0-3506 GCF_016586125.1 Burkholderia sp. E168m23 | reverse complement strand
AAGGACGAACACGAACTCGCGATCATGATGCGCGCCGCGCACATCTCCGCGCTCGCGCACCGCCGCGCGATGCAGGTGTGCCGCCCGGGCATCCGCGAATACGAACTCGAGGCCGAACTGCTGTACCTGTTCCGCAAGCACGGCGCGCAGGCACCCGCGTACGGCTCGATCGTCGCGGCCGGCGCGAATGCGTGCGTGCTGCACTATCCGGCCGGCAACGCGGCCGCGCGGGACGGCGACCTGATCCTGATCGACGCCGCGTGCGAACTCGACGGCTATGCGTCGGACATCACGCGCACGTTCCCGGCCAACGGCCGCTTCTCGCCCGCGCAGCGCACGCTGTACGACATCGTGCTCGCCGCGCAGCAGGCCGCGATCGACGCGACACGCGCGGGCGTGCCGTTCGAGGCGCCGCACGACGCGGCCGTACGCGTGCTCGCGCAGGGGCTGCTCGACACCGGCATCATCCCGAAAACGCGCTTCTCGAACGTCGACGACGTGATCGCCGAGCGCGCGTACACGCGCTTCTACATGCACCGCACCGGCCACTGGCTCGGGATGGACGTGCACGACTGCGGCGACTACCGCGAGCGGCTCGCCGCGCGCGACGCCAACGGCGCGCTGCCGTGGCGCACGCTGAAACCCGGCATGACGCTCACCGTCGAGCCCGGCCTGTACGTGCGCGCGGCCGACGACGTGCCGCCCGAGTACTGGAACATCGGCATCCGCATCGAGGACGATGCGATCGTACGCGAGCACGGCTGCGAGCTGATCACGCGCGGCGTGCCGGTCGCGGCCGACGAGATCGAGGCGCTGATGCGCGCGGACGCATGACCGGCCGCCGACCGTTACCTCCGTTTCACGAATCAAGATGACGACCGCTTCCTCCCCGGCCACGCCGGATTACGATCTCGCCATCGTCGGCGCCGGCCCCGTCGGGCTCGCGCTCGCCGGCTGGCTCGCGCGCCGCAGCGCGACGCGGCACGCATCGATCGCGCTGATCGATGCGCGCGAACCGGCCGCGAGCGCGAACGACCCGCGCGCGATCGCCGTATCGCACGGCAGCCGCGTGCTGCTCGACACGCTCGCGTGGCCTGCCGACGCCACGCCGATCGAACATATCCACGTATCGCAGCGCGGCCATTTCGGCCGCACGCTGATCGACCGCGACGAACACGCGCTCGCCGCGCTCGGCTACGTCGTGCGCTACGGCTCGATCGTGCAGGCGCTCGCGGGCGCCGTGCGCGGCACGCGGGTCGACTGGCTCACGTCGACCACCGCGCACACGCCGCAGCAGGATGCCGACGGCGTCACGCTGACGCTCGACGGCCCGCAAGGCGGGCGCACGCTGCGCGCGCGCATCGTCATCAATGCCGAAGGCGGGCTGTTCCATGAACAGCAGGCCGACGCGGGCAAACATCGCCGCGACTACGGGCAGACCGCGCTCGTCGGCACGGTCACGGTATCGGCGCCGCGCCCGAACGTCGCGTGGGAACGCTTCACGCACGAAGGCCCGCTCGCGCTGCTGCCGCTCGGCGGGCCGCGCCAGGCCGACTACTCGCTCGTCTGGTGCTGTACGCCCGACGAAGCGGCGCGACGTGCCGCGCTGCCCGACGACGCGTTCCTGCGCGAGCTCGGCAGCGTGTTCGGCGAGCGCATGGGCGAATTCGTCGCGATCACCGGGCGCGCGTCGTTCCCGCTCGGCCTGAACGCGGCGCAGACGCTCGTCAGCGGCCGCATCGCGATCGTCGGCAATGCCGCGCAGACGCTGCACCCGGTTGCGGGGCAGGGGCTCAACCTCGGGCTGCGCGACGCGCACACGCTCGTCGACACGCTGTCCGCGCAAGGCTTCGAAGCGACCGCGCTCGCGACCTTCAACGCGCGCCGCGCGCTCGACCGGCGCCTCACGATCGGCGCGACCGACACGCTCGCGCGCCTGTTTACGATCGACGCGGGCCTGCTTCCGCTGCTGCGCGGCGCGGCGCTCACCGCGCTCGAATTCGTGCCGCCGCTTAAAAAGGTGATCGCGCGCCAGATGATGTTCGGCCAGCGCAACTGACACGCGGCGCACCGCACGGCCTCTTCGGGCAAACCAGGCAAACCGGGTCAAATCGGCGGGGCGTGGGAATACGGTAAAATGCCCGTTTTCCGTCTTCCCTTCCCCTGCCCGCGCTTGTCGTGGGCGGTGCCATTGCGATGCCCGTTATCGGCCCTCACGTATTGCGTAACAACCTGTTCGTCGCCCCGATGGCCGGGGTGACGGATCGTCCGTTCCGCCAGCTGTGCAAGCGGCTGGGGGCCGGTTACGCCGTGTCCGAGATGGTCGCGTCCAACGCGCAGCTGTGGAAGAGCGCGAAGACGATGCGGCGCGCGAACCACGAAGGCGAAGTCGAGCCGATCGCGGTGCAGATCGCCGGCGCCGATCCGGCGATGATGGCCGAAGCGGCCCGCTACAACGTCGACAACGGCGCGCAGATCATCGACATCAACATGGGCTGCCCGGCGAAGAAGGTCTGCAACGTCGCGGCCGGCTCCGCGCTGCTGCAGAACGAGCCGCTCGTGCAGCGGATCGTCGAGGCGGTCGTCGCGGCGGTCGGCACGGGGCCCGATGCGGTGCCCGTCACGCTGAAGATCCGCACCGGCTGGGACCGCGAGCACAAGAACGCGATCACGGTCGCGCGCCTGGCCGAAGCGGCCGGCATCTCGATGCTCACCGTGCATGGCCGCACGCGCGCCGACCTCTACCGCGGCGACGCCGAGTACGACACCATCGCGGCCGTGAAGGCGGCCGTGCGGATTCCGGTCGTCGCGAACGGCGACATTACGTCGCCCGCCAAGGCGAAGGCCGTGCTCGATGCAACCGGCGCCGACGCGCTGATGATCGGTCGTGCCGCGCAAGGCCGGCCGTGGCTGTTCCGCGAAATCGATCATTTCCTGCAAACCGGCGAGCTGCTGCCCCCGCCGCGGATCGACGAGATCCAGCACGTGATGAACGAACACCTGGAAGACCACTACGCTTTCTATGGCGAATTCACCGGTGTGCGTACTGCGCGCAAGCACATCGGCTGGTACACTCGCGGCCTTTCCGGTGCCAACGGGTTCCGGCACCGAATGAACACGCTCGATTCCACCCGCGAGCAGCTCGCCGCCGTCAATGCTTTCTTCGAAGCGCAAAAGGCGCTGTCGGACCACCTCGTCTACGTCGATGACGAAGCGGAGAACAGCCAGGGCGAGTCGGACGACCATAACCAGTTAGCAGCATGAGCAAGCACAACATCGAACAATGTGTCCGCGAGAGCCTGGACGTTTATTTCCGGGATCTAGACGGCTCCAATCCGCACGACGTCTATGAAATGGTGATGTCCTGCGTCGAAAAGCCGATGCTCGAGGTCGTGCTCGTACAGGCCGGCGGCAACCAGTCGCTCGCCGCCGAGTACCTCGGCATCAATCGCAATACGCTGCGCAAGAAGCTGCAGCAGCACGGCCTGCTGTAGGCGGCCGTCCCG
>NZ_BCPP01000774.1:0-3513 GCF_016586125.1 Burkholderia sp. E168m23 | reverse complement strand
GCTCGACGCGATCCGCGACACGCTGTCGATGGTCGCCGCGTCGGCCGCGATCGCCGCGCTGATCGGCATCCCGCTCGCGGTGATCCTCGTGACCACCGCGCCCGGCGGCATCTACGCGCGGCGCGGCGTGAACGCGGTGCTCGGCGCGCTCGTCAACGTGTTTCGCTCGACGCCGTTCATCATCCTGCTGGTCGCGCTGCTGCCGTTCACGCGCGTGCTGATCGGCACGACGATCGGCGTGTGGGCGGCCGTCGTGCCGCTGTCGATCGCCGCGATCCCGTTCTTCGCGCGGATCGCCGAAGTGAGCCTGCGCGAAGTCGATCGCGGGCTGATCGAGGCCGCGCTCGCGATGGGCGCGAAACGCCGCCACATCGTGTGGCACGTGCTGCTGCCCGAAGCGCTGCCCGGCATGCTCGGCGGCTTCACGATCACCGTCGTCGCGCTGATCGGCTCGACCGCGATGGCGGGCGCCGTCGGCGCGGGCGGGCTCGGCGATCTCGCGATCCGCTACGGCTATCAACGTTTCGACACCACCGTCATGGCGACCGTGATCGTGATCCTGATCGCGCTCGTCTCGGCCGTGCAAATCACGGGCGACCGCCTGGTCCGACGCGTGACCCGGCGCACCTGAGCGACGCCACGAGCGTCCGCTCGTTTCATTCCTGATCCTGAGAGAACAACCATGACCTTGCCCATCGGCGCGTCGCGCGAATGGAACGGACAATTCGAGGAAGCGCTCTTTCTGGAGGTGGCGCGACGCCATCGTCCGGACTTCCCCGACAAAGTGGCGACGCCGTCGCGTGAGCCGCGCAACGGCGACGAGCTGGCTGCCGTCGCCGACTACTACACGAAGATGGCGTCGCACGACCTGTTCATCGTGCAGGTCGTCGCGAAGGCGATCGACACGCTGTTCCGCGACGATCCGCATTTCCAGCTGATCTTGTCGCGCCAGCTCGGCGACGATGGCGCGCATGCGGTGATCGGCCGCGAACGCGTGGCCGAACTCACGGGGCGCGATCCGCTGCCGGAGGTCGACCGGCTCGTCGCCGCGCACTGGGCGCGTATCGGCGACATCGCGGTGCGCGATGTCGCGGGCTTTCTCGCGTTCGAATGGCACTACGAGCTGCACATCCTCGCGAAGCTGTGGATTCAGCGCAAGACCGGCCGCATCGGCGACAGCGCGATGCGCGAGCACGGCGAGAACCGGATTCGCCCGGACGAGGAATGGCATCGCGTGCAGATCGTCCAGTGGTGGTTCGACACGCTGCAGGCGCTGCCGGCCGCCGAGCGCGACGCGCTGATCGATCGCGTGATCGCGGCCGACGAGGAAACCCAGGCGCGGCTCGACGGCTATCTGCACGACGAGTACGCGCATACCGCACTGGTGTTCGGCGCGGATATCGCCGAATATCGTGCGATCTACGACGACTGGCGGCGCGAGATCCTGTCGCGGCTGACCGGCCGTCAGCTGGGCGCGCTCGTCCCGCTGTCGGGCGAAACCGTTGAACAGGAAGCTGTCGCATGAACGATCCCCGCGGCCCGGCGACGCTGGCGCCGGATACCGATGCACCGGCCGTCGACCGCGCGGCGCTGGCGCGCGCGATCGACGCGCTGCGCGTGAGCGCCGCCGAGCGCGACCGCGCGGGCGGTCATGCCGCCCGGGAGAAGCAGTGGCTCGCCGACGCGGGTTTGCTGACGCTCGCGGTGCCGCGCGCGTTCGGCGGGCAGGAAGCGGCGTGGCCCGAGATTTACGACGCGATCCGGCAGGTCGCGCGGGTCGACAGCGCGCTCGCGCATCTCGTCGGCTTCCAGTGCCTGCAGGTGGTGAGCGTCGACGTGTGGGGCAACGCCGCGCAGCGCGAACGCTACCTGCGCGGCACGGTCGACCGGCGCTGGTGGTGGGGCAACGCGGTCAATCCGCTCGACACGCGGCTCGTCGCCACGGCGACGCCCGACGGCGGCTACCGGCTCGACGGCGTGAAGGGCTTCTGTTCCGGCACGCGCGGCTCGCAGCGGATGACGGTATCCGCGCACGATCCGGCCATCGGCCGCACCGTGTTCGGCGTGGTGCCGACCGATCGGGCCGGGATCACCGTCAACGACGACTGGGACCCGGTCGGCCAGCGCCAGACCGACAGCGGCAGCGTGCGCTTCGACGGCGTGACGCTTGCGCCGGACGAGGTGCTGCACCGGTCGGAAGCGCCGCCGACGCCGCGCGCGACGCTGCGCACGCTGGTGTCGCAGCTCGTGCTGACGAACCTGTTCGTCGGCCTGGCGGAAGGCGCGCTGGCCGAGGCACGCGACTACGTGCGGCAGCACGGCCGCCCGTGGATTCATTCGGACGTCGAGCGGGCCGAAGACGATCCGTACACGTTGCAGCGCTTCGGCGACATGCGCGTGCGCGCGATCGCCGCGACGGCGCTGGCCGATCGCGCGGCCAACGCGTTGCAGCACGCGTGGACGCGACAGGATGCGCTGACGGCCGACGAACGCGCCGAAGTCGCGCTCGCGGTGTCGGAAGCGAAGATCGTCGCGCAGCGCGCGGCGCTGGATAACGGCGAGGCGCTGTTCGATGCATGCGGCGCGCGCGCGACGGCCGCGTCGCTGGGCCTCGACCGTTTCTGGCGGAACGCGCGCACGCATACGCTGCACGATCCGCTCGACTACCGGCTGCGCGACGTGGGCCGGTATGCGCTGACGGGTGAGTTGCCGCCGGCGTCGCTCTATACGTAATGGGCAGCGGGGCGGTACCGGCACGGCGCCGCGTACTGCCTTCGCTGTCGGCACGAGCACATCGATGAGCAGGGCTGCTGGACGTTTGAAATGATATGTTATATCGTAGCGATACAATATATCATTTCATCTCCAACGTCCTCTTCCGGAATCGCCCGATGAACCCCGCCCTTCATCCGTCCACGCGGCTTCCCGTGACCGTCCTGTCCGGCTTTCTCGGCGTCGGCAAGACGACGCTGCTCAACCACATCCTCAACAATCGCGAGGGCCGGCGCGTCGCGGTGATCGTCAACGACATGTCCGAGGTCAACATCGACGCCGCGCTCGTGCGAGACGGCGGCGCGGGACTGTCGCGCACCGACGAGAAGCTGGTCGAGATGAGCAACGGCTGCATCTGCTGCACGCTGCGCGAGGATCTGCTGATCGAGGTCGACCGGCTCGCGCGCGAAGGACGCTTCGATCAGCTCGTGATCGAATCGACCGGCATCTCGGAGCCGCTGCCGGTGGCCGAGACGTTCACGTTCGAAGGCGAGGACGGTCGCAGCCTCGGCGAAGTCGCGCGGCTCGACACGATGGTGACGGTGGTCGACGCGTTCAATTTCCTGCGCGATTACGCGTCGCGCGACAGCCTGCAAGCGCGCGGCGAATCGATGGGCGACGAGGACGCCCGCACGGTCGTCGATCTGCTGATCGACCAGATCGAGTTTTGCGACGTGCTCGTGATCAACAAGATCGACCTGATCGACGCCAGCGCGCGCGAGCGGCTGATCGCGCTGCTGC
>NZ_BCPP01000773.1:0-3517 GCF_016586125.1 Burkholderia sp. E168m23 | reverse complement strand
TCCGCATGCGCGGGGCAGATCACCGCCTGCGGCAGGCGCTGGTAGATCGAGTTGTCGGTGGCCTGCACGGTCCGGTTCGCGTGGTCCGCGCGGATTTCCCCGGCGAAGCCGGCGGCCTGCAGCGCGGCGAGAAAATCGCGGTAAACGTTCGCGGACGGGCTGGCGGGACGGGGCAACGGGGCGATCGACATGGTGCAAAGGCGCAATGTGGGTGGAGCCGGCCGGTTCACGCACGCCAAAACATGATTTTTTGGCAAGTTTCCGCCCAACCGGGAATTGCAGTATCTTTCGATATTCCGCCAGAAACAAACGAATTCTTACCCGGCGAAGCTTGCATAAAACTCATGAATTACCGTCGCCTCACCCCGTCGATGTCACTGCTGCTCGTGTTCGAGGCCGCCGCGCGGCATGAAAGCTATACGCGTGCGGCCGAAGAACTGTCGCTGAGCCAGAGCGCGATCAGCCGGCAGGTGCAGACGCTCGAGGATCAGCTCGGCGTGCCGCTGTTCCGGCGCGAGGGCCGCTCGGTCAAGCTGACCGAAGTCGGCCGCCGCTACTTCGCCGAGCTGAGCGGCGCGCTCGGGCGCATCCGCGGCGCGACGCTGCAGGCGATGTCGCACCAGGCCGGCGCCGGCACGCTGCGGCTGGCCACCCTGCCGACGTTCGGCTCGAAATGGCTGCTGCCGCACCTGCACGGCTTCTACGCCGCGCATCCGGGCGTGACCGTGCACCTTCATTCACGGATCGGTGCGATCGATTTCCTCCACGACGACCTCGACGCGGCAATCACCGTCGGCGCGGCCTGGCCGGGCCTGCACGCGCACCGGCTGTACAACGAATTCCTGATCGCGATCGCGCCGCCCGACACGGGCCGCGGCCGCAAGGCCGACGCGCGCACGCCAGCCTGGGCCGCAAAGCAGACGCTGCTGGGCGTGACGAGCAATCAGCAGGCCTGGGCAGAGTGGTTCTCGCACTATCGGCTCGACCATCGCCAGATGCGGATCGGTCCGAGTTTCGAGCTGACGTCGCACCTGATCCAGGCCGTGCGCGCGGGAATGGGGATCGGGCTGGTGCCGAAGGTGCTGGTGGAGGACGAATTGAGCCGCGGCGAGCTCGTGTCGATCGGCGACGCGATTACCAGCCAGCGCAGCTATTACCTCGTCTACCCGCCGGGCAACGAAACGCTGCCGTCGCTGGTCGCGTTTCGCGAATGGCTGCTGACGTCGTGCTGACGCGCTTGCGGCGACGTGCCGGTCAGGCGCGCCACTCGCCGAGAATCTGCTCGGCAAGGTAGTCGCACGGCGGCCGCGCGGACTGCGCGCTGCGCGCGAGCACGACCTCGAGTTCGCCGAGCGACGGCAGCCCGTGGCTCTCCGACAGCTGCAACAGGTGATCGGGCACGCAGCAGCGCGCGAGCGGCGCGATCGCGAGGCCGGCCTCGACCATGCTGAGCAGCCCGAGGAAACTCGGGCTTTCGTACGACATCCGGAACGGAATCTTCCGCCGGTTCAGCGCCTTGATCGCATGATCGCGCGCCATGCTGCCATGTGAGAACAGCGCAACCGGCAGCGGCCGCTCTTCCCACACGTTCCGTTTCGGCGATCCCGTCCAGACGATCGGCTCGAGCCGGATCAGCTCGCCGGACACGCCCTTGACGCGGGTCAGGCACGCGAGGTCGACCGTGTTGTCCTTCAGCATCGGCACGAGCGCACTGCTCGGCTGGCCGATCACGCGCACTTCCACACGCGGATGCATCGCGGCGAACTTGCCGAGCACCTGCGGCAGCAGCGACGAGATGTAATCGTCGGGCACGCCGATCGTCACGCGGCCGCGGATCTCCGGGCGCACGACCGACGCCCACGCCTCGTCGCGCATCGCGAGCATCCGGCGGCCGTAGTCGGCAAGCATCCTGCCGTCGTCGGTCGGCGTCACGTTGCGCGTGTCGCGGATGAACAGCAGCTTGCCGAGCGCGTCTTCCAGCGTCCTGATCTGCATGCTCACCGCCGACGGCGACCGGTGCACGGCCTGCGCGCCCTGCGCGAACGATCCGGATTCCGCGACGGCCACCACCATCGCGAGCACATCGAGGTCGAGCTTCTTCATGTGAATTCAGAAAAACTGATCAATCGATTCAGTTTATCCCGTTTTACTGTTCACCTCCATCGCCGGAGAATGAATTCCGTCAGCACTCACTCGACGCAGGAAGCGGAAAACATGCAAACGTCCGGATCGCTCTACGGGTTTCTCGTCATCGGCGGCATGCTCGCGGTCACGCCGGGGCCGAACATGGTCTACGTGATGTCGCGCTCGATCGCGCAAGGGCGGGCGGCGGGCCTCGTTTCGCTCGCGGGCGTGATGCTCGGCTACCTGTTCTACATGTTCGCCGCGGCATTCGGCATCACGACGCTGTTCATGAGCGTGCCCTATGCGGGCAGCGTGCTGGGCGCGGTCGGGGCGACCTATCTGCTGTACCTCGCCTGGCAGGCGGTGCGGCCCGGCGGCCGCTCGCCGTTCGAGGTGAAGACGTTGCCGAACGAGCAGCCGCTGCGGCTGCTCGCGATGGGCGCGACGACCAGCGTGCTGAACCCGAAGCTCGCGATGCTGTTCGTGTCGCTGTTGCCGCAGTTCATCGACTACGGGCATGGCGGCGTGTTCGGCCAGTCGCTTGTTTCTGGGCTCGCTGCTGATCGCCGCATTCGCGTCGGCCAACGGGCTGGTGGCGATCTGCTCGGGCAGCCTGGCGAAGTTCCTGCACGGCCGCCCGACGCTGCTGCTCGCGCAGCGCTGGGCGATGGGCGCGGTGCTCGGCGGCCTTGGCGTGGAAATGCTCGTCGAGGCGTCGAAGTCGGCGGGCATCGCGTAAGCATCGTGCCGCCGCGCGGGCGGCGGCCCGCGTCACGCGGCAACGGCCTGCCGCTGCGCCTCGAGTTCGCGCACGAGCGGCAGCACGCGCTTGCCGAAATACTCGACTTCCTCGATGAAATGCAGGAACCCGGCCAGCACGAGATCGACGCCGATCGCCTTCAGCGCGACGATCCGCTCGGCGATCTGCTGCGGCGTGCCGATCAGGTTCGTGCGGAAGCCGTCGTTGTACTGCACGAGATCCTCGAACGTCGATTTCGCCCAGTTGCCTTCGCCTTCGGGCGACGCCTTGCCGGCCTGCTTCACCGCATCGCCGAACGCGTGCACGGCCTCGACGTGCGCATGCCGGATGATGTCGTCGAGCACGGCCTTCGCTTCTTCCTCGGTGTCGCGCGCGATCACGAATGCATTGACGCCGATGCGCACGCGATGGTTGTTCGCCGCCGCCTTCGCGCGAATGTCGTCGATCTGCGCCTTCAGGTTCTCCGGCGTATTGCCGTTCGTGAAATACCAGTCCGACACGCTCGCCGCGTTGTCGCGCGCCGCGCGCGAGCTGCCGCCCTGGAAGATTTCCGGATGCGGCTTCTGCAAAGGCTTCGGGCTCAGCGTGTAGTCGTTGAAGCGGTAGAAGTCGCCCTTGAACGTGAAGTTGTCC
>NZ_BCPP01000772.1:0-3529 GCF_016586125.1 Burkholderia sp. E168m23 | reverse complement strand
GGACCCGCCGAGCCTGATCCCGGTGATGATCGAGCACTGGCGCGACGGCGCGGAGGTCGTCGCGGCGAAACGCAGCAACCGCGCGTGCGATTCGTTCGCGAAGCGCACCGCCGCCGCGCTCTACTATCGCGTGCACAACCTGCTGTCGGACGTGAAGCTGCCGGAGAACGTCGGCGATTTCCGGTTGATGGACCGCAAGGTCGTGAACGCGCTGCGCAACCTGCCCGAGCGGCACCGCTTCATGAAAGGGCTGTTCGCGTGGGTCGGCTACAAGACCGTGATCGTCGAATACCAGCGCGATCCGCGCAGCGCCGGACACTCGAAATTCTCCGGCTGGAAGCTGTGGAATTTCGCGCTGGAAGGCATCACCAGCTTCAGCACCGTGCCGCTGCGCAGCTGGACCTACATCGGCGTCGGCATCGCGGCGCTCGCGTTCGTGTACGGCGCGTTCATCATCCTGCGCACGCTGCTGTTCGGCAACCCGGTGCTCGGCTACGCGTCGCTGATCTCGGTCACGCTGTTCATCGGCGGCATCGAGCTGATCGGAATCGGCGTCGTCGGCGAATACGTCGGGCGGATCTACGACGAATCGAAGCAACGGCCCGTCTACCTGATCCGCCGCCGCTACCAGGCGCACGGCAAGGTGATCGAACTGCCGGTCGCGCGCGACGCACGCCGGCAGCCGGCTCGCCGGCGCGCGCAGCCGGTCCGGGCGCGCATCGGCGCGCGCTGACCCGCGCTCGCCATGAGCACACTGCTCCAGGCCGAGCGCACGCGGCTCGTGCGCTTCGGCGTGTCCGGGCTCTGCTCGACCGCGATCCATGTGCTGGTCGCGACGGCGCTGTTCGCGCGCCTCGATGCGGCGCCGGTGACCGCGAACGCGATCGCATTCCTCTGCGCCACCGCATTCTCGTACCTGGCGAATACGCTGTGGAGCTTCTCGTCGACGGTGCGCACCCGCAACGCGATACGCTTTCTCGCGGTCATGCTCGCCGGGTTCGTCGAAACGATGCTCATCGCGCGCGCCGCCGAGGCGCTGGATGCACCGCGGGCAATGGGCGTCGTCGCGATCGCGCTGCTGATCCCGCCGACGACGTTCGTGCTGCACCGGCTCTGGACCTACCGGTAAGCGCCCCTTCTTCCGTCCCCGCACATCATCGGCCAATCAATTAACAGATTCAATTTCGTGATATTCATGTCACGCATCGAATCGATTGATTCCGATTTTAAAATTAACTCGATAAATCATTTTATCGACCTGTTTACCTTTACAGCTTCCACGTTTAACCAAACGGGATAATCTGCATTCGCCGTCGCTTCTGCATATGTCGATACCGGCGAAAAGCCTTGCAGCACAAGGCGATGGCCGCCGCACGAAGCAATTCGCGCAACGATAAGTCCCATTACTTCAAACGGGAGCTTCTATGTCACGCGTTACCGATGTGCTCGTTTCGTTCGATACCGAAACCATTCTCAAAAAATATCCGAATCCCAGCAAGAATCCGGCGGCGCCGACGCTGATCGACTGGCGCTACGTCTACATGGTGACCAACCAGGACAACGTCATTTCCGGGCAGGCGGGCGGCGAGCTCGACCTGAAGGCGCAGGTCGGCGACCTGATCCGCTGGCGCGAAACGAGCCTGTCGCTGGGCTTCGAAAACCAGGTGGTGTTCTACAAGTTCATCGGCAACGTCGGCAACGACCTGATCTCGACGCCGACGCCGCGGGTCGCGGAAGCGTCGATCCCGGTGCCGAACACCAGCAAGCCGGAAGTGCCGACGTGTCAGAAGGTCGCGAACTACTACTGGTCGTCGGAATGCCTGAAGGTCGGCCGCGTGACCTACCACTTCCAGTTCCAGATCATCGATCGCAATTGCCAGAGCCAGGGTTGCTTCTCGTGGGACCCGTTCATCTCGATCCATAACTGATCGCGGCATGCGGGCGGCCGCCCGACGGCTGCCCGCGCCGCTCCCTTGTTGCGGAGGAGGTGCTCATGTCTGGTGTTCGTTGCGATGCGCTCGCGATCGTCGACGCCGTCACGCTGCTGTCGGCCTACCCCGATGCGAGCCGGGACGCCGACGTGCCGACCGTGATCGACGGCCGGCACATCTACGTGTTGAGCCCCGGCGACGCCGGGCAGGTCAGCCACAACGACAACCGGCTCTTCGCCGGCCTGTCGCCGGGCGACCAGCTTCGTCTGCGCGAAACCGCGCTGGCGCTGCGTGCGGAGGTCACCGTGCTGTTCGTCCGGTTCGCGCTGAAGGACGCGGGCATCGTCACGCCGCTCGAAGCGGAAATCCGTGACGCCGCCACGCCGGTGCCGGACGGCGATGACCTGCTGCATCCGTCGTGCCGGCCGATGAAGGACCATTTCTGGCACAGCGAGGTGCTGGCCCCGGGCACCACCACGTGCACGGCCGATTTCGCCGTGCTCGATCGCGACGGCGCCGTATCGGGCTACTTCCGCTGGGAAACGACGATCGAGATCGCCGGTAGCCGGCCGGACACGAAACGGCCCGACGTCAAACCGTAGCCGGATCGCAACCGCCGTTTCACGTTGCAGTGAAACAGTGGCCGTTCGCCCGAACCTCGCCATGTGCCGTCGTCAGGTGCGCGGCAGCCCCGGCGGATTGGTCTGCGAGCGCTCGATCGCCTCGGCATCCAGTTGCCAGTGATCCAGCGCCTTCCGGTAGCTGCCGTTCGCGATCAGCGCATTGATCGCGAGCGTCAGCGGATCGGCGAGGCCGCTGCCCTTGCGGGTCGTGATCGCGATATCCGCGGTGCGCGGCCAGCCGCCGCTGACGGTACCGATCAGTTTCGCATCGCCGCGCAGCGACGCCTGGTACGCGAGCATCGAATTCACGCTGAAGATCGTGTCGACCCGGCCCGACTGCAGCGCGACCCAGCGCTCGGCCGCATCCGCGTAATACTGGATCTCGACCGGCGCGAGGCCGCGCGCGACGTTCTGCCGGTTCCATTCGAGCAGGATCTTTTCCTGGTTCGTGCCCGAATCGGTCACGACGCGCAGCCCCGCGACGTCCTTCGGCTCGCGGATCGCGGCCAGCTTGCTGCCGGTCTTCACGTAGAAGCCGAGCTGGTCCTTCCGGTAAGTCGAGAAATCGAACTTCTCCTTGCGCTGCTCGGTCACCGTCACGTTCGAAATCACCGCATCGACCTTGCCGGACTGCAGCGCAAGCGGCCAGTCGGCCCACGCGAGCGGCACGATCTTCAGCTTGCGGCCGACGCTGTCCGCGATCAGTTGCGCGAGATCGGGATCGAAGCCGACCACCGTGCGTGCGTCGGTCGCATAGGTGCTGAGCGGCGGCAGGTTCGGCGCGATGCCGATCGTCAGCGTGTTCGCTTCGGCGAACCGGAAGCCGGCCGGCAGCGCCTGCTCGACGGCCGGGTTTACGGCGCCGCGCTGCCGGGCCGGCTGCTCGGGGCTCAGGTCGAACGATGCAGCGTGCGCGGCGACGGCGCTCCCGGCGATCAGCGCGGCGGCCAGCACACGGGCGATGCGTGTAACGGC
>NZ_BCPP01000771.1:0-3540 GCF_016586125.1 Burkholderia sp. E168m23 | reverse complement strand
CGAATCGGCCTGACACAGCGTTCCGACCCCTCCTGTAAACCCCGCGATCAGCCGGCAAATCACGCAAGCCGTTGACTTAGTTGGTATTTCCGGAATATCATGCTGGGTTCCGGTATTCGGCGGCCGAGTCGCGTTCGACAGTTCGCACCCGATTCGCCGGTTCGGAAGTCAACTGTGCGTCGATTCTCGCTTTGCCCGAAATCGGCGTGCAGATTTTGTTCAATTTCAGGAATAAACAATGCCAACCATCAACCAACTGGTTCGCAAAGGCCGTCAGTCGGAAACGACGAAGAGCAAGAGCCCGGCCCTGCAGGACTGCCCCCAGCGTCGCGGCGTGTGCACCCGTGTGTACACGACGACGCCGAAGAAGCCTAACTCGGCACTCCGTAAGGTTGCCAAGGTTCGTCTGACGAACGGCTTCGAAGTGATTTCGTACATCGGCGGTGAAGGCCACAACCTGCAGGAACACTCGGTTGTGCTGATCCGCGGCGGCCGTGTGAAGGACTTGCCGGGTGTGCGTTACCACATGGTTCGCGGCTCGCTGGATACCCAGGGCGTCAAGGACCGTAAGCAAGCGCGTTCGAAGTACGGCGCGAAGCGTGCAAAGGCTGCCAAGTAAGCAGTTTTTGATCAGGGATCGCCGCAGGGCGGTCAAGGCGGGAGTGCCGGATTGCCGGTGCTGTCGAGTAAGTGGTCACCCGGCCAAGCTGGTTAGTCGTGAAGATGTGATCGGGTTTGTTGGTGGCCGCGGAGCTGAATCCAGCTCCAACTGAACAAGTAAAGGAAGAATCATGCCGCGTCGTCGCGAAGTCCCCAAGCGGGAAGTGTTGCCGGATCCGAAGTTCGGTAACGTTGATGTTGCCAAGTTCATGAACATGCTGATGCTGTCCGGCAAGAAGTCGGTCGCAGAGCGCATCGTTTATGGCGCATTCGAACAAATCCAGACCAAGGGTGGCAAGGACCCGCTGGAAGTGTTCACGGTTGCGCTCAACAACGTGAAGCCGGTGGTCGAAGTGAAGAGCCGTCGCGTTGGTGGTGCCAACTATCAAGTTCCGGTCGAAGTGCGCCCGTCGCGTCGTATGGCATTGGCGATGCGCTGGCTGCGTGAGGCTGCGAAGAAGCGCAGCGAGAAGTCGATGGCCCTGCGTCTGGCAGGTGAACTCTCCGAAGCGGCCGAAGGCCGTGGCGGCGCGATGAAGAAGCGCGACGAAGTTCACCGCATGGCAGAAGCCAACCGCGCGTTCTCGCATTTCCGTTTCTAAGCGCCTGGCTGGGCTGTTTGCGGAAATAAATTCCGGGCGGGTGCGCTTTTCAGGCGCCTCGCCCGTTTGTGTTGAGGCGTGATGCAGCAGGGCTGCATCACGTCATCCCAGTAGAGGATCAAAGTGGCTCGCAAGACTCCTATCGAGCGCTACCGCAATATCGGTATTAGCGCTCACATCGACGCCGGCAAAACGACGACGACCGAGCGCATTCTGTTTTACACCGGTGTGAACCACAAGATCGGTGAAGTCCACGACGGCGCAGCCACGATGGACTGGATGGAGCAGGAACAAGAGCGTGGCATCACGATCACGTCCGCTGCTACCACGGCCTTCTGGAAGGGCATGGGCGGCAACTATCCGGAACACCGCATCAACATCATCGACACCCCGGGCCACGTCGACTTCACGATCGAAGTGGAACGTTCGATGCGCGTGCTCGACGGCGCGTGCATGGTGTACTGCGCAGTGGGCGGCGTGCAGCCGCAGTCGGAAACGGTGTGGCGCCAGGCGAACAAGTACAAGGTGCCGCGTCTCGCGTTCGTCAACAAGATGGACCGTACCGGCGCGAACTTCTTCAAGGTCTACGACCAGCTCCGTCTGCGCCTGAAGGCGAACCCGGTTCCGGTCGTGGTGCCGATCGGCGCGGAAGAAAACTTCAAGGGCGTCGTCGACCTGATCAAGATGAAGGCGATCATTTGGGACGAAGCGTCGCAAGGCACGAAGTTCGACTACGTCGACATCCCGGCAGAGCTCGCGGAGACCTGCAAGGAATGGCGCGAAAAGATGGTCGAAGTGGCTGCCGAAGCCAGCGAAGACCTGATGAACAAGTACCTGGAAGAAGGCGATCTGCCGGAAGCCGACATCGTCAAGGCGCTGCGTGATCGTACGATCGCGTGCGAAATCCAGCCGATGCTGTGCGGTACCGCGTTCAAGAACAAGGGCGTGCAGCGCATGCTCGACGCCGTGATCGATTTCCTGCCGTCGCCGGTCGACATCCCGCCGGTCAAGGGCGAGCTCGAAAACGGCGAAGAAGCAGAGCGCAAGGCGTCGGACGAAGAGAAGTTCTCGTCGCTCGCGTTCAAGATCATGACCGACCCGTTCGTCGGCCAGCTGATCTTCTTCCGTGTGTACTCGGGCGTCGTCAACTCGGGCGACACGCTGCTGAACTCGACCAAGGGCAAGAAGGAACGCCTCGGCCGTATTCTGCAGATGCACGCGAACCAGCGTGAAGAAATCAAGGAAGTCCGTGCAGGCGACATCGCCGCAGCGGTCGGCCTGAAGGAAGCAACCACGGGCGACACGCTGTGCGACCCGGCGAACCCGATCGTTCTCGAACGCATGGTGTTCCCGGAGCCGGTGATTTCGCAGGCAGTCGAGCCGAAGACCAAGGCTGACCAGGAAAAGATGGGCCTCGCACTGAACCGTCTGGCTCAGGAAGACCCGTCGTTCCGCGTGCAGACCGACGAAGAGTCGGGCCAGACCATCATTTCGGGCATGGGCGAGCTCCACCTCGAAATTCTGGTCGACCGGATGAAGCGTGAATTCGGCGTGGAAGCGACCGTCGGCAAGCCGCAGGTTGCGTACCGCGAAACGATCCGTTCGACGGCGAAGGATGTCGACGGCAAGTTCGTCAAGCAGTCGGGTGGTCGCGGCCAGTACGGTCACGCGGTCATCACGCTCGAGCCGAACGAACAAGGCAAGGGCTACGAGTTCTTCGACGAGATCAAGGGTGGTGTGATTCCGCGTGAATACATCCCGGCGGTCGACAAGGGTATCCAGGACACGCTGAAGTCGGGCGTGCTGGCTGGCTTCCCGGTCGTCGACGTGAAGGTTCACCTGACGTTCGGTTCGTACCACGACGTTGACTCGAACGAAAACGCGTTCCGCATGGCCGGTTCGATGGCGTTCAAGGAAGCGATGCGCAAGGCGAACCCGGTCGTCCTCGAGCCGATGATGGCTGTCGAAGTCGAGACGCCGGAAGACTACATGGGCAACGTGATGGGCGACCTGTCGGGCCGTCGCGGCATCGTCCAGGGCATGGAAGACATGGTTGGCGGCGGCAAGATCGTGCGCGCCGAAGTGCCGCTGTCGGAAATGTTCGGTTACTCGACGTCGCTGCGTTCGCTGACGCAAGGTCGTGCAACGTACACGATGGAGTTCAAGCACTACGCTGAAGCTCCGCGCAACGTTGCTGAAGCGATCATCAGCGCGAAGTCGAAGTAAATCTGTAGCTACCCACCGATAATTTTTGAAAGAAGAGAATCATGGCAAAAGG
>NZ_BCPP01000770.1:0-3540 GCF_016586125.1 Burkholderia sp. E168m23 | reverse complement strand
CGAGGAACGCGACCACCGGCACCGCGACGAACCCCACCGCCTGCTCGCACGCGAACGCGCGGCCGCGGATCTGCTTCGGCACGAGTTCGGAGATATAGGTGCCGATCGTCACCATCTCGACGCCGAGCCCGAGGCCGACGACGAAGCGCCAGAAGTTCAGCCCGGTCGCGGTGTCCTGGAACGCCATCACGACGTTCGCGGCCGTGTACCACAGCAGCGACCACGTGAAGATCGCGCGGCGGCCGAACCGGTCGGCGAGGAAGCCGCACGCGATCGTGCCGATGAAAAGGCCGGAGAACAGCGCGGCGATGAAGCTCGCGACGCCCGTGGTGCCGAACAGGCCGTGCGTCGTCGCGGACAGGATGCCGCTTTTCACGAGGCCCGGCGCGACGTAGCCGCTGTACAGCAGGTCGTAGAGTTCGAAGAAGAAGCCGAGGCTCAGCAGCACGACGAGCTTCCAGACGCTGCGCGTCGGCGGCAGGCGGTCGAGACGGGCCGAGATGGAGCCGGGGTCGATGGAGGGGGATGGGGCTTGTGCCTGCGGAAGGCTGTCCGTTGAGGCCATCTTGGGCGCGTCTCCTGATCGTGTCGTGTTGTGTCGCGTTGTGCGTCGTTCTCCGGCGGACGGCCGAACCGCCGCCGTGCGAATCGCTGCATTGTACCGGCACGCCCGTTCGGCGCATGGGCAAGCCGGCATGACGGCCGCGGCGGGCGCCGAAGCCGTTCGACGCCCCGTTTTCCCCCGGACATTGTGTAAATTGCGTAACCGTATGTCGAATACGGGAAGCGCGTCGGCGCGGCGTTCCCCGGCCGTTGGCCTCCGCTCGGGCCCCGCGCAGACCGGCAAGGACAAGCCTCCCCCGCTGTTTCGCGCAGGCGCGCGCCGCCCGAATCGCGGCGAAGGAGGACACGCAATCGGTACAACCACGCGTTCCGCGCCCCGGTAACATGCTACCGGGCCAACTACCGGCTTCCGGCTGCCTTTCGGCAACCGGCATTGTCGGCAAAACGTAAGCATTCCATGTCCATACAACGACTTTCCACGTACGCCCGCCGGATCGCGCTGATCGCGCTGCTGCAGTTCGCGGCGATCGCGACCGCGTCGGCCTTTCCGGCGGCAGCCTCCGCGCCCGTCGCGAGCGGCGTCGGCGCCGCCGCGCCGGCCATTTCCCTGCCCGACGCCATCGCGCAGCTCAAGCAGATGCAGGCCGAGCTGGACCGCATCAAGCAGCAGACTTCGACCGCGTCCAACAGCAAGGAGCTGGACGCGCTCGACGACTCGGCGCAAGAGCTGAGCACCGATGTCGCGAAACTGCAGAGCGATCTCACACCGCAACGTGCGCAGGTTCAGGCGCAGCTCGACGTGCTCGGGCCGGCGCCGGCCGAGGGCGCCGCGCCGGAAGCGCCGGCCGTCGCGAAGCAGCGCGCCGCGCTGGACGCGCGCAAGACGCAAATCGACGCCGCGCTGAAACAGGCCGCCGACCAGAAGACGAGCCTCACGAACCTGACCGAGCAGTTCGCGAAGCTGCACCGCAGCCTCCTGAAGAACCAGCTCGCGTTCCGTTCGGGCAGCATCTTCAGCGCGCAGTTCTGGTTGCCGCTGTTCCACCTGTCGCCGGACGATCGCCAGCGGCTCGAGGATTTCGACGACGAACTGTTCGACATGCTGCGCTCGTCGTGGGTGCCGGGGCAGCGGGCGATCACCACCGTGCTGCTGATCGCCGCATTCGCCGCCTGGCTCGGCGGCCGCCGGCTCATCGAGCGCGGGCTCGCGTGGATCGCGCTGAACCGCCTGCCGCCCACCCGCTTGCGCCGCAGCGCGCTGGCGCTGTCGACCGCCCTGTCGACCTTCCTCGCGACGGCCATCGCGATCCAGATCCTCTACCTCGCCGTTGCACGCCACTACGAGCTCACGCCGTCGCTGACCGACCTGTGGGACCAGTTCGCGAAGCTCGCCGCGACCTGCGCACTGATCGCCGGGCTCGGCCGCGCCCTGCTCTGCACGAAGCATCCGTCGTGGCGCCTGCCCGCGCTCGCCGATCCCGTCGCGCTCGCGATGAAGCCGTTCCCCAGCATCCTGGCCGGACTGCTGCTGGTATCCGGTACGCTCGAATCGATCAACCGGATCGTCGACACCAGCCTGTCGGTCACGCTGTTCGGTCGCGGCATCGTGTCGCTCGTCGTCGCGCTGACGGTCGGCGCGTCGCTGCTGCGCGCGAATCGTGCACGCAGCGCCCTCGCGGCGGCAGGCGAGGCACCGGAGCAGCGCTCGACGCTCGCCGGGCTGATCCATGCCGGCGTCACGCTCGCGATCGTCGCGTCGTTGATCGCACTCCTGATCGGTTACATCACGGTCGCGCGCTTCATCACGTACGAGCTCGTGTGGTTCGAGATCGTGCTGTGCGCGACCTACATCCTGATCCAGTTGACGCGCGACGCGAGCGAAAGCCTGTTCTCGTCGAGCCTGTCGACGGGCCAGCAGATCAAGCACCTGTTCGCACTCGAGGACCGCCACCTGGACCAGGCGCGCACGGTCCTGTCCGGCTTCGGCACGAGCCTGCTGATGCTGATCGCGGCGATCGCGCTGGTGACCGGCGGTTTCGGCACGACGCCGGGCGATCTGCTCGACAGCGCGGTCGCGATGATCGGCAGCCAGCGGCTGCAGAGCCTGAACATCATGCCCGACCGGATCTTGAACGCCGTGATCGGCTTCGCGATCGGGTTCTACCTGCTGCGCTCGCTGCGCCGCTGGCTCGACGGCGAATTCATGCCCGCGCTCGGCATGGATACGGGCATGCGCGTGTCGCTGATCACGCTGTTCACCAACGTCGGCTACGTGCTGCTCGTGCTGATGACACTCGGGCTGCTCGGCGTCAGGTGGAACAATCTCGCGTGGATCGTCAGTGCGTTGTCGGTGGGTATCGGTTTCGGTCTGCAGGAAATCGTGAAGAACTTCGTGTCGGGGCTGATCCTGCTGACCGAGCGCCCGGTGAAGGTGGGCGACATGGTCAGCATCGCGGGCGTCGAAGGCGACATCCGCCGCATCAACGTGCGCGCGACCGAAATTCAGCTGAGCGACCGCTCGACCGTGATCGTGCCGAACTCGCAATTGATCTCGCAGAACGTGCGCAACGTGACGATGGGCAACAGCACGCAGGGCGTCGCGACGCTGGTGCTGACGTTCCCGCTGAACACCGATCCGGAGCAGGTGCGCGACCTGCTGCTCGATGCGTATCGCGAGCACCCGGCGATTCTCGACAAGCCGGCGCCGTCGGTGACGTTCAGCCAGCTCGCGCCGGACGGGATCACGCTGAGCGTGACGGGTTACGTGTCGAGCCCGCGGATCGCGAGTTCGACGAAGAGCGATCTGCTGTTCGAGATCCTCAAGCAGTTGCGCGCGGCGGGGATCACGCTGTCGAGCCCGCAGATGCTGGTCGTGCAGAACATGCCGGCGAACGATGGTCCTACGCCGCACGAATCGTAAGCGCGCCATCGAGCGGGTACGCTCGCGATCGATCGGCGCGCCGCGCGCCCCGCAGT
>NZ_BCPP01000769.1:0-3542 GCF_016586125.1 Burkholderia sp. E168m23 | reverse complement strand
CGCCAACCTTCACGCTTGAGCAGCACGTGCACGCGCCGGTAGCCATATCGAACGCGCGTCTGCGCAATCTCGCGCATGCGTTGACGCAGTGCCGTTTGCGGGTCCTTGACGCTGCGATAGTAGTGGGTACTGCGAGCTTGCTTGACCAGCCGGCACGCCCGCTGCGTCGGAAGACCGTAGTGATCCACGATGTAGCTCACTGCCTGTCTCTTCAGCGCGGGCGCGGCCACTTTTTTGTGGCGATATCCTGCAGGATGGCCTTGTCCAGACTCAGCTCCGCAACTAGCTTCTTGAGCCGCTCGTTCTCATCCTGGAGTTGCTTCAGTTCGCGGACCTGGTTCGACTCCAGACCCGCGTACTGCTTCTTCCATCGGTAATACGTCTGCTCCGATATCGGGCCTGTCAGGAATTTCGTGTTTAAGGCATAACATTCTCTCAAGGAGAGTGTATGCCTCGCAAACCGAAAGCCCAGCCGGTGGAACTGCCGGCGATTCCGGCCGAACTGCTTGAGCAGTTTGGCAACGGTCCAATGACAGCAGAAGCCATCAATGCCGCGACGCTGGCGCTCAAGAAGGCGCTGATCGAGCGAGCACTGAGCGGCGAGATGAATCATCATCTTGGCTACCCTGCCGGTGCGGCCAAGCCGGCCAACGCCACGAATCAGCGCAACGGGCGGGGCGCCAAGACGGTCCGGTGTTTCAGGGGGGCTGCTCCACCAGCCGCCACGCTGGCGCACCCATTCGACCCACGGCGAAGCGCTGGGCGGCCCGCCAAAGCCTTTCTGGTAGCGGATGACCGTCACATAGCGCAATGTAGTTCCGTCACTCCGGAATCCTCGCGGATCAAGGCTTCTGGCCCGTAATTTGACGACTTTATTTTGGTCTACAAGTGCGAAGAGACTTCGCGATGCGTCAAACACGTCGCCCAGCATTTTCAATTTGCGCGATAGTGACTCGGCAATTTTCCGTACACCTTGATCGCCCCGGCAATTTTCCGTACAATGGCGTGAGGAGGTGAGTGACCATGGCTACCACACGATTTGAGGCCCGCATCGAAACGGATGTGCACGCGGCGATCCGGCGCGCTGCCGAGATTCAGGGGCGCACGATGTCCGATTTCGTCGTCTCGGCCGCCCGGGAGGCGGCGCAACGCGCGATTGCCGACGCGGAAGTGATCCGCCTGTCGGTCGCGGAATCGGAACGGTTCGCGCACGCGATCCTGACGCCCGCCGAGCCGGTCGACGCGCTCAAGCGCGCGATCGATCTTCACGATCAACTGCTGCGTAACGCATGAGCGGTGCGCAGTTGGTAGTGGCCGCCCTTGAGGCGGCTCATGATCGATCTCGATTCGCATGCGGCACGCCCGCGCTTGATCGATATCTGCGCGAGGTGGTTACGCAGGACGTACGCCGCAGGGTGGCCGCCTGTTTCGTGATGCTCGACGGCAACGTTGTCGCGGGCTACTACACACTGTCTGCCGCCAGCGTCGCGCTCACGGATTTGCCGCACGCCATCGCGCGCAAGTTGCCCCGTTATCCTGCGATCCCGGTGGTGCGCATGGGGCGCCTGGCCGTCGATCAGGCATATCGCGGCAGGCGACTCGGCGCAGCGCTGCTGGTCAACGCGCTGCAACGTGCCGCAAAGTCCGAAATCGCTGCGGTGGCTCTGACGGTCGACGCAAAGGACGAAACGGCTGCGGCGTTCTACCGGCATTTCGGCTTCGCGCCGCTGACTAGCGACCCGCTGGCATTGTTCATGCCATTGGCAACGGTGAAGTAGCGGAAGCTATCCTGCGGGAAATGACGGAGTCGGTAATACTGGGCTACGGCGCGAGGCGTTTAAGGACGCGGTGAACGCACTGTGACGCAGCTCGATGTCGGGCAGGCCGCTTATGCCGGACTGCACCGTGAAATTGCCGATGTAGTTGCGTCGTCGCGCGAAGCGACGGCTCGCACGGTGAACGCCCTGATGACGGCGACATATTGGGAGATCGGGCGACGAATCGTTGAGTTCGAGCAGGGCGGGAAGGGGCGGCCCGCTTATGGCGACGCGGTGATCCGCCGTTTGGGCGCCGGGCTGTCAGAGTGATTCGGTCGTAGTTTCGGATGGCGCAATCTCGCGCAGATGCGAGCTTTTTACTCGACGTGGCCTGCAGACCGGATTGTGCAGAGACTGTCTGCACAATCCACGCCCACCCGGATTGACCCTGCCTCGTTTTCACGTTCAGCATGTCATGCAGCGTCGGGTTTCGTATTCGACGGGAGTGAGGTAGTCGATCGACGTGGGCATGCGCTGCCGATTGTAATGATCTGCTCTAGAAATCCTGTGACCTGCGGTGGGATCTTGTAGCCAGTTAAGCAGTGAGTCGCCTGTCGATATTCTCGGAATCCAGCCAGGCTCGACGGACCGTGGCAGGAGGTTGGTAACGATGAGCGCTATGCGGCCGACGCTCGTTGTAGAACTGTCGCCAGCGCTCGATGAGCACCTTGGCCTCGGCGCGGCTGCGGAACCATTCCCGATTCAGCAGCTCGTCGCGCAGCTTGCCGTTGAAGCTTTCGACGAAGCCGTTTTGCCACGGGTTACCGGGCGTAATGAAGGCTGGCCCGATTGCCGCGTCACGCAGCCAGCGCATAACCTTGGCCGCCGTAAATTCCGCGCCGTTGTCGGACCGAATGAACGCCGGCTTGCCGTATAGGCGCATCAATCGCGACAGGACCAGGATCACGTCTTGCGAACGCAAGCTGGCCCCGACCTCGATTGCTAGGCATTCGCGGGTGTATTCGTCGATCACGCACAGCATCTTCAAGACTCGACCGTCGACCAACTGGTCGTGGACGAAGTCGTAGCTCCAGACCGAATTGGGTTTCGTCGCACCCGGCAGGCGAATATCGCTGCCGCAACGCCGTCGACGCGGCCGGCGCTTCGGGATGTTCAGCTTCAGCGCACGCCACATCCGGCGCACACGCGATTCGCCCAACGACAGCCAAGCCGAGATCCGACGATAACCGAAGCGTGGCACCTCTTGGGAAGCCGCGATCAACCGCTCGCCCAAGCTCCGGTCTTTCTCCGGTTGCTTGAGCGTGTAGATCGCCACCCGGCGGCTCAGCCCCAGGTAACGACATGCCTTGCGTTGCGATAATCCCCGCCGAGTCAGGACTTCCAGCGCTTCGCGCCGGCCCGTCGGGGAATTCATTTTTTTCGGCTGAACTCCTTCAAGCCGTCGATCACCAGCAATTGCTCGGCCACCAGCCGCTTGAGCTTCTCGTTCTCCGATTCCAGTTCCTTGAGCCGACGTGCTTCGGCCACGTCCATGCCACCGAACTTGGTGCGCCACCGGTAGAACGTCTGCTCCGAGATGTTGTGCCGCTTGCACAGATCCTTGACCGGTACCTCCTGGCTCTCGGCTTCCCGCAGGATGCGGATGATCTGTTCGTCGGTATGTCGCTTCTTCATCGAGTTCTCCTTGCCTCTAGGATAAGAGAACTCACTTGCCGTTTGGCTACACGATCCGTCTCAGGTCACCTGTGACCTGCGGCGGAATTT
>NZ_BCPP01000768.1:0-3545 GCF_016586125.1 Burkholderia sp. E168m23 | reverse complement strand
GATCGAAAACGGAAAATCCTGCCTGATGACATGAGTCTTATTCATACTCGAAACCGATGAAGGCCAAACCGCTTCCCCCCGTCTATGCGCTGCGCGCGTTCGAGAGCGCCGCGCGCAACGGCTCGTTCACGCTGGCCGCCGAGGAACTGAGCCTGACGCAAAGCGCGGTCAGCAAGCACGTGAAGACACTGGAGGCCTACTTCGGCCGGAAGCTGTTCGTCCGGCACGGGCCAAAAATGACCGTGACGGCGGAAGCCCACATCTTCGCGGCCGGCCTCAGGCGCGGGTTCCGGCAGGTCGAGGAAGCGTGCATGCTGTTCCGCACGCAACGCGACGTGCTGCGGCTCAAGGCGCCGTCCACGCTGACGATGCGCTGGCTGCTCGACGCACTGGCCGCCTTTCGCGGCACACGGCCGGCGTTCGAGGTGCAGATCGCGAGCGTGTGGATGGATGTCGACACCGTCGATTTTTTCAGCGAATCCTACGATTGCGCGATCCTGCTCGGTGCAGGCAAGTTTGGCGAAAGCACGCATTGCGTGAAGCTGTTCGACGAATGGCTGATTCCGGTGTGCTCGCGGGCCACCGCCGCGGTCGCGCGCGCGAATCCCGCCGCGTGCGAGCTGATCCATCCGTCGCCCGACCGGCGCGACTGGCGCCGCTGGCTCAACGGCAGCGGTCACGACCTGAATGTGGACATCACGCGCGGGCAGGTGTTCGACATGCTCGAACAGGGCATCGCGGCGGCCATCGCCGGTCACGGGATGTCGATCGGCGACCTCGCGCTGTGCGCGACGGCGATCGACGAGAAGCAGCTCGTGCTGCCGTTCAAGACAGCCGTGAGCACCGGCGATGCGTACTACCTCGTATGGCCGGAAGATTCCGCCAAGGCCGCGCAGGTACGCGAGTTGCACGCGTTCCTGGCCGGCCGGATGCCGCGTCTCGCGCATCCGGGCGTTCGCTTCGTCGATTTGGGGTGAAGCACGCGGCGGGCGATCCGTCCTTTTCCACGCGCGGCCGGATCGCCTGCCTTCGATCATGGCGCCGCCCGCCGCAGCGGGCCGGCGCCGATACCGTCAGCCCCGCACGAACGCGAGCAGGTCGGCGTTGAGCACGTCGGCATTGACCGTCAGCATCCCGTGCGAATAGCCCGGGTAGGTCTTCAGCGTGCCATTCTTCAGCAGCTTGATCGATTTCAGCGCGGCATCCGCGATCGGTACGATCTGGTCGTCTTCGCCATGCAGCACGAGCGTCGGGACGGAGATCGACTTCAGGTCCTCGGTCTGGTCCGTTTCCGAAAACGCCTTGATGCCGTCGTAATGCGCCTTCGCGCTGCCTTCCATCCCCTGCCGCCACCAGTTGCGGATCACGCCCTGGTGCACGGTCGCGCCTTCGCGGTTGAACCCGTAGAACGGGCCGCTCGGCACGTCGAGGAAGAACTGCGCGCGATTGTCGGCGAGCGCCTTGCGGAAGCCGTCGAACACCTCGAGCGGCAAGCCTTCGGGGTTCGAATCGGTTTTCACCATCAGCGGCGGCACCGCGCTGACCAGCACGGCCTTCGCGACGCGGCCGGCCGGCTCGCCGTGCTTCGCGACGTAGCGCGCCACTTCGCCGCCGCCGGTCGAGTGCCCGATATGCACCGCATTGCGCAGGTCGAGCGCTTCGACCACCGCGAACGCGTCCGCCGCGTAATGATCCATGTCGTGGCCGTCCCAGACCTGCGCCGAGCGGCCATGGCCGCGGCGGTCGTGCGCGATCACGCGATAGCCGTGCTGGACGAAGAACAGCAGTTGCGCATCCCAGTCGTCGCTGGACAGCGGCCAGCCGTGGTGGAACATGACGGGCTGCGCGTCTTTCGGACCCCAATCCTTGTAGAAAATCTCGACGTTGTCCTTCGTGGTGACGTATGGCATCGCGATGCTCCTGTGAGGTGAATGAACGTGGCGAACGGGCCGCTGCCATTATCGGCCATTATTGTGAAACCACGACGCCATCGTGCAATGCGATGGCCGATCATCCACCGGCAGGAAACGAACGACGCCGCGCGCGTCAGCCGTCAACCGTCCGTTGACACCGTCACGGCTTCCCACGCGCGGATTTCTTCGTCCAGCGCCGCCAGCTTGTTCCGCACGAGCCGCAGCGCGTCGCTGCCGAGCAGCAGATGCGCGGGCGGATGGTCCGCCGCGATCACCGCGAGCATCGCCCGCGCGGCCTTCGCGGGGTCGCCCGGCTGCTTGCCGCTTTTCTCCTCCCGCGCGCGGCGGATCGGATCGAACAACGCGTCGTAGTCGGCGATCGAGCGCGGCGTGCGCGCCATCGAGCGGCCGGCCCAGTCGGTGCGGAACGAACCCGGCGCGACGGCCGTCACCGCGATGCCGAACGGTTCGAGCTCCTTGCCGAGCGTCTCGGAAATGCCCTCCAGCGCGAACTTGCTGCCGCAGTAGTACGCGATGCCCGGCATCGTGATGTGCCCGCCCATCGACGTGATGTTCAGGATGCGGCCGCGCCGGCGTTCGCGCATGAACGGCACGACGGCCTTCATCATCGCGACCGCGCCGAACACGTTCACGTCGAACTGCCGGCGCATCTCGTCGAGCGGCGCCTCCTCCATGATCCCTTCGTGCCCGTAACCCGCGTTGTTCACCAGCACGTCGACGGGCCCGACGTTCGCCTCGATGTCGGCGACGACGCCGTCGATACGCTCGAAGTCGGTCACGTCGAGCACGCGCGCGACGGCCGCCTGCGGGGACAACGCTTCGAAGTCGCGCGCCGCCTGCGCGCCGCGCACCGTACCGACCACCGTGTGACCGGCGGCCAGCGCTTCCTGGGCCAGCGCACGGCCGAACCCGCTGCTGACGCCGGTGATGAGCATGATGTTGCCGGATGCCATGTGAGCCTCTCCCGAATGTCGATTGAAGCATGCATACTAGTCTGACGAACGACGCCGAATAAGCCCGATTCCGCTGATTTTCTTGCACAAAACTATGAGTACCACACCCCGTTCGACCCGAGCTTCGTTACTGTCGCCGCGCGACCGGAAGCGTCTGGTGACGCTGCTGCGCGCGCTGGCGCCCGACGAGGGCTACAACCTGACCGCGCTGCCGAGCGTGCGCATCCTGCGCTCCAACCGCGCGCTGTCGCGCACGCCGGTGCTGTACGACCCGGGCATCGTGATCGTGTGTCAGGGATCGAAGCGCGGGTACTTCGGCGGCGAGCGCTATTTGTACGACGAGCACCATTACCTGGCCGTCTCCGTGCCCGTGCCGTTCAGCATGGAAACCGACGCGACGCCCGAGCGCCCGCTGCTCGCGCTGTACCTGCACCTCGATTTCACGCTGGCCGCCGAACTCGCCGCGCAGATCGACCGAGCCGGCGTCGCGGAAACCGTGCAGGCGCCGAAGAGCATGATGTCGACGCCGATGGATGAAGCGATGCATGCGTCGGTGCTGCGTTTCGTCGAGGCGATGCAGCGGCCGCTCGACGCCGCGGTGCTCGGCCCGGCGCTGCTTCGCGAGCTGTATTTCCGCGTGCTGACCGGCGCGCAAGGC
>NZ_BCPP01000767.1:0-3545 GCF_016586125.1 Burkholderia sp. E168m23 | reverse complement strand
GTGGGTGCATCCGTTCGGCCCGGACGGCTCGCGGCGCGACTATGCGCATTTGCCGAAGGTGCTGACGGGGCTCGAGGACGATCCGTACCGCAGCCTCGCCGGCGAACTGCGCACGGCGGGCGGCTACGCGAAGGACGCGACGCCGTTCAGCGAATTCCTGTGGGCCGACTATCTGCGCCAGCACGTGTCGCTCGACCAGATCCGCAAGAACTTCGCGAAGGCGCTCGATATCGCGCTGCAGCGCGCGCACGAGCAGGATGCGCGCTATCTGCCCGGCTGGTCGGGCGTGATTGCCGTGAAGCCCTGACCGGCTCACGGCTCCGCCGTCTCATGACGACCGCTCCGATTCGCCCCGACGCCGGCCCGCAGCATCCCGACCATTTCGTCGCGCTCGACACGCCGCCCGCGCCGCGCCCGCGGCGCGTCAGCCTCGATGCGCTGGCCGGCCTGTCGATTGCCGGCCTGCTGATTCCCGAGGCGGTCGCGTATGCGGGGCTGGCCAACCTGCCGCCGCAGGCCGGCCTGATCGCGCTGCTGTCAGGGCTCGTCGTCTATGCGTTGACCGGCAGCAGCCGCTTCGCGATCGTATCGTCGACGTCATCGTCGGCCGCGGTGCTCGCGGCGACCGTGCTCGCCGAATCGGGGATGGCGCTGGCCGCGCAGCTCGCGCTCGCGGCGGCGCTCGTCGCGACGACCGGCGTGCTGTTCATCCTGGCCGGTGTCGCGCGGCTCGGCGGCATGTCGGATTTCGTCGCGCGGCCCGTGCTGCGCGGCTTCACGTTCGGTCTCGCGCTGACGATCGTCATCAAGCAGTTGCCGAAGATTCTCGCGATTTCCGTACAGCACAGCGATGCGCCGCACGTCGCGCTCGACCTGCTCGCCGGTGCGCCGCACGCGAATCTCGCGAGCGTCGTGGTCGGTGCGACGGCACTTGCGCTGTTGTTCGTGCTCGGCCGCGGCGCGCGCGTGCCCGCGACGCTCATCGTGATCGTGCTGTCGATCGCGGCGGGTTACGTGGTCGACTGGCAGCGGTACGGAATCGCGATCGTCGGCCATATCGATTTCCGGCACCTCGAATTCGGCTTGCCGCATCTCGACCGCAATGCGTGGATGCAGACGGTCGAGCTCGCATTTGCGCTGATGCTGATCCTGTATGCGGAGTCGTACGGTTCGATCCGCAACTTCGCGCTGAAGCATGGCGATACCGTGTCGCCGAACCGCGACCTCGTCGCGCTCGGCTGCGCGAACCTCGTGTCGGGGCTGCTGCACGGGATGCCGGTCGGCGCCGGCTATTCGGCGACGTCGGCGAACGAGGCGGCCGGTGCGCAGTCGCGTTTGGCGGGGATGTGGGCGGCCGGCGTGGTCGCGCTGATCGTCTGGCTGCTGCTGCCGCAACTCGCGCGTACGCCCGAGCCCGTGCTCGCGGCCATCGTGATCTTCGCGGTCAGCCATTCGCTGCATCCGTCCGTGTTCCGGCCGTACTGGGCTTGGCATCGCGACCGGCTCGTCGTGATCGCGGCGCTGCTCGCGGTGCTCGTGCTAGGCGTGCTGCACGGCCTGCTCGCGGCGATCGGCGTGAGCCTGCTGCTGACGCTGCGCAAGCTGTCCGAGCCGAACGTCAGCGTGCTCGGCCGGTTGCGCGACAGCCACGATTTCGTCGACGTCGCGAGTCACGCCGATGCGAAACCGGTGCCCGGCGTGCTGATCGTGCGGCCCGAGGCGCAGCTGTTCTTCGCGAATGCGGACCGGATGCTCAATCGCGTGCGGGCGCTGATGAAGGCCGCGCCGGACACCCATATCGTGATGGTGAGTCTCGAGGAAACGCCGGACGTCGACGGCACGACGATCGAATCGTTGCGCACGTTCGCGGCCGAATGCGCGGCGCGCGGGCTGCGGCTCGCGCTCGTCCGGCTCAAGACGCACGCGCTGCATGCGCTGCGCCGTGCGGCGGACGATACGTTGCACGACGACGCGATGTCGGAGCTCAGCGTCGACGAGAGCCTGCAACTGCTGCAGGCCGGAAAACCGCCGGACGGCGGCGACGGCACGCGCCCTGTGTGACGGTGCGTCCGCGCCGTCTATTGCGAAAGCGCGGCGTTGGCGGTGGTGCGTTCGATCATGTCGGCCACTTCCGCAGCCGTCGGCGCATAGGCGCCTGCATGTTCACAAGCGACGGCCGCGCACGCGGCCGCGTAGCGCAGATGCTCGGCGGCCGATGCCTCGGGGCGGGCGAGCTGGCTCGCGAGCCAGCCGCCGATGCTCGCATCGCCGCAGCCGACCGTGTCGGCCACCTCGGCCGGGAGCGCCGGCTGGAACAGCACGGTATCGCGATGCAGCAGCTGCATGCCGGCCGCGCCGCGCGTGACGAGCATCGTCGCGTCGGGCGCCCATGCACGCAACTGCGCGAGTGCGGCCGCTTCGTCGAGTTCGGGAAACAGCCCGCGCAGATCCTCGTCGGATACCTTGATCCAGTCGGCGAGCGCGGTCAGCCGGCGCAGCGTGTCGCGATACGACGGCGCGGCCATCGGCGCACGGAAGTTCGGATCGAACGAGATCCGCTTGCCGGCCGCCCGTGCGGCCTGCGCGAGTTCGATCAGGCGCGACGCGAGCGGCTCGCGCACGACGCCGAGCGAGCCGACGTGCACGATGTCGGCCGCGTCGAACGCGCCGACCGGCAAATCGGCCGGATCGAACGCGAGATCGGCGCTGTTTTCGCCGATGAAGAAATAGTGGGGCGGCTGCTTCGAGACGACCATCGCGAGCAGCGGTGCGCGGTCGACTTGCCGGATGAAACGCATGTCGAGCCCCGCGTCGGCGCTCTTGCGCATCAGCTCGTCGCCGAAGGTGTCGCGGCTGACCGTGCCGGCGAAGGCCGTCGGCACGCCGAGTCGCGCGCCGACGCGCGCGACGTTCCAGCACGAGCCGCCGGCGACGCTGTGCCAGTGCTGCGCGTCGTCGCGGATGAAATCGGTCAGCGCTTCGCCGAACACGATCAGGCGGGGAAACGTCGTCGTCATGTGGAAACCTTGCGCCGCGGCATCGCGCGCGGCCGTACAGCGGTTGATCTGAATCTGAACAGCCGGGCGGTGCGGGGCGTCGCGCGTGGCGGCGCGGCCCGGCACTGCCCGGCCTCGCGGGCGATCGGCGTGATCAGCGCGGGGAGCTCCAGCCCTTGTAGGTCTTCACGTTGTCGCGCGTGATCAGCGTCGGCTCGATCAGGATCATCGGATTGGCCGGCTTCTGGCCGTTCATGATCCCGTAGCCGACGTTGACGGCTTGCTGCGCCATCGCCCACGGGTCCTGGCTCGACGACGCCTGCACGAGCGTGTTCGACTTGAGTGCGACCTCGATGTCGGGCGCGCCGTCGACCGACGTGATCACGATGTTCGGGCGGTTCAGCTGTTTCGCCGCGAGATCGCTGCCGATCGCCTGCGGGTCGTTGATCGTGAACACGCCGTCGAGCTTCGGAAAGCGCGTCAGGTAGCCCTGCATCGCGTTCATCCCGCCTTCGCGGGAGCCCTTGCCGTCCTGGTCGCTCGACAGCA
>NZ_BCPP01000766.1:0-3557 GCF_016586125.1 Burkholderia sp. E168m23 | reverse complement strand
GGATGCCATCTCGCCCACCTGCTCGTCGAGACGGTGGCACTGCGCCTCGATCTCGTCCGTCAGCGACGCGATCTGTTCGGCCTCGCCGGCCAGCTCGGTGATCGCGTGGCCGGTCGCGTGCACGACCTCGCCGATCGTGCGCGTGCCCTCGCGCACGCGATGCGCGCGGGCGGCATTGTCGGTGCCTTCCGCGAGCAGGTGCTCGGTCTGCTCGGCGAGCCGTGCGAGCGTCGTCTCGATCTGGGCCGTTGCCTGCCCGGTCTTCGCGGACAGGTTCTTGACCTCGGCCGCGACGACCGCGAAGCTGCGACCCGACTCGCCGGCGCGCGCGGCCTCGATCGCGGCGTTCAGCGCGAGCAGGTGGGTCTGGCGCGCGATGACGGAGATCTCCTCGGAGACGGTCCGCACGTGGTCGAGCGCATCGCGCAGCGCGCCCATCTGGTCGCTGATCGTGGTGACGCCCTCGACAAGGCCGTGAATGTCCGCGAGCGATGCCTCGATCGTCTGCTGCGACTGCTGCACCGCATTCGACGCATTGGCGCTGACGTCGCGCACCTGCTGCGCGGCCTCGGCGATCCGGTGGTTGCCGCGCAGCGTGAGGGCGGCCGATTCGCGCAGCGTGTGGCACACCTCCGCCTGCCGGGCGACACGCGCCGCGACTTCCTCGACGTGGCCCGACACGTCGCAGATCTCGATGCCGAGCTTGCCGGCCTGCTCGGCGATGTCGCCGACGAGCGCGCGCGATGAACGGCGGCCGCGGCCGATTCCGAAGAAGTTCACGTTGGTGGGTCTCCTTGAGGGCACGCGCGTCGGGTTCCCGGCGGATGTTGGGCGTGCGTTCCTGACTTGACGGCCGCACGGCCGCGGACTTGAGGTCGGGTAAACATCGAGATCCGCGTGCCGGAGGGCCGGAGCGGCGCCGGGCAAGGGCGCGTTCGCACCACGTTTGCGCGACGTTTCCGGGGCGGCTGCGCGGCGATGCGGAGCCGGACGGGCGGCCTGTCGCGGCCGCCCGTCCGCAGGCGCTGCGTCAGAACACGTGGTGGATGCCGGCATTGACGCCGACCGTCGTGCCCGGCAACCCGTACAGCGCGCCGCCGGTGATGCCGAGGCCGGTATTCATCGCGCCGTGGTTGTTGACCACGCCGACCTGCGCATACAGCCCGGTTCGCTTCGACAGGCTGTAGTCGGCGCCGATCGCGGCCAGCAGCGAATGATTGTGCGAATCGTTGCGGTCGGTCGTGTACCACGCGCCGGTGTTCAGGTCGAGGGCCGGCGTGACGCGATAGTCGAGGCCGGCGCTATACACGTTGTTGCTGAACGAGCCGGCGACCTTGTAGCTCGTGAACGATGCCTTGCCGGTCACCGGCCCGAACGTGTAGCCGGCGCCGATCGTGCGGCCGACGAACGCGACCGTGCTCGCAACCGGCGTCGGCGACGTGCCGCCGTTGCCGTCGTAGAGCGCCGCGTTGAGCATGAAACCGCCGTTCGTATAGGTGAGGCTGCCGGAATACTGGCGCCCCGCCTGGAAGTCGCCGGCCTTGCCGCCGAAGCCGAACATCGCGCTGGCCGTCAGTCCGGCGATCGTCGGGCTCGTATACGAAATCGCGTTCGGGTTGAAGAGGCCGGTGACGAGCACGTTGTCCACATACGGCACCAGCGCGGCGCCGAAGTGCGAGACGTTGCGCGGGTCCGATCCGAGGATCGCCAGCACGAACGGCGAGAACTGCAGGCCGACCTTCGTTTCGCCGAAGCCGCCGTCGATCCCGACCCACGCCTGGCGGCCGAAGAAGTTGCCGTTCGAATGGCCGAACGCGCCGTCCGTGATGTTGAAGCCGCTTTCCAGCTTGAATCTCGCGTGCAGCCCGCCGCCGAGATCCTCGGTGCCCGTGATGCCGAAGTTGGTCGGCGTCATGCCCGTGTCCGTTAGCGCGAACTGGCGTCCGGCGTTGCCGCCGGTGGCCGAATCGAGCGATCGGTTCGTATAGAGCAATGCGGCGTCGAGATCGCCGTACAGCGTGACGCTGCTCTGCGCGAAGCTGCTCGTGCTGGCGGCCGCGCCGAGCAGCGCCGCGCACATCGTCCATGTCCTGCTCTTCATCGTCTGTCTCCGTTTTGTGAGTGTTGTAATACGTACGACTAATTAACAATGCAATGGCGGAAGCGTTACGAGCCGCCTGCATGCCGTGCCGTCGGGGACCGCACGGCGATGCTTGTCGACGGCGCTGCAACGCGGCTGCGCGCCCGGTGTGAGAGGCGGGCAGGCGGCCGTGCTGCGGCGCCGTGGTGAAGCGGTCCGCCCGCCGTGGCGGGCGGCGTTACATCGAGCGGTTCAACTGCTCGAGGATGGCCGGATTCTCGAGCGTAGACGTATCCTGCGTGATCGCCTCGCCCTTCGCGAGCGAGCGCAACAGGCGCCGCATGATCTTGCCCGAGCGGGTCTTCGGCAGGTTGTCGCCGAAGCGGATGTCCTTCGGCTTCGCGATCGGCCCGATCTGCTTGCCGACCCAGTCGCGCAGCGTCTTCGCGAGCGCCGCCGCTTCGTCGCCTTCCGGGCGCGAGCGCTTCAGCACGACGAATGCGACCACCGCTTCGCCGGTCGTGTCGTCCGGACGGCCGACCACCGCCGCCTCGGCCACCAGTTCATGCGACACCAGCGCCGACTCGATCTCCATCGTGCCCAGCCGGTGGCCCGACACGTTCAGCACGTCGTCGATCCGGCCCATGATCGTGAAGTAGCCGGTCTCCTTGTCGCGCACGGTGCCGTCGCCGGCCAGATAGAGCGTGCCGCCGAGTTCTTCCGGGTAATAGCTTTTCTTGAAACGCTCCGGGTCGCCCCAGATCGTGCGGATCATCGCGGGCCACGGGCGCTTGACGACCAGAATGCCGCCTTGCCCGTTCGGCACGTCCTGACCCGTCTCGTCGACCACCGCGGCCGTGATGCCCGGCAGCGGCAGCGTGCACGAGCCCGGCACGGTCGGCGTCGCGCCCGGCAGCGGCGTGATCATGTGGCCGCCGGTTTCGGTCTGCCACCACGTGTCGACGATCGGGCAGCGCTCGTGGCCGACGTGCTTGTGGTACCACATCCACGCTTCCGGGTTGATCGGCTCGCCGACCGTGCCGATGATGCGCAGGCTCGACAGGTCATAGCTTTTCGGATGGACCTTGTCGTCGGCTTCGGCGGCCTTGATCAGCGAACGGATCGCGGTCGGCGCGGTATAGAACACGGTGACCTTGTGATCGCCGATCATCTTCCAGAAGCGGCCGGCGTCCGGATACGTCGGCACGCCCTCGAACACGACCTGCGTGCCGCCGCACGCGAGCGGGCCGTAGGTGATGTACGTGTGGCCCGTGACCCAGCCGATGTCGGCCGTGCACCAGAACACGTCGTCGGGTTTCCAGTCGAAGGTCCACTTCATCGTCTGCGCGGCCCACAGCAGGTAGCCGCCCGTGCTGTGCTGCACGCCCTTCGGCTTGCCGGTCGAGCCCGACGTATACAGGATGAACAGCGGATGCTCGGCGCCGACCCAGGTCGGCTCGCAGCGGTCGGATTCGCC
>NZ_BCPP01000765.1:0-3561 GCF_016586125.1 Burkholderia sp. E168m23 | reverse complement strand
CCCTTCGCGAGCGTCGCGTAGAGGATCGTCGCGTTCGGGTTCGCGAGCAGCAGGCCGGTCGGGTTGCCTGCGGCATCGCGCAGGATCGTGCCGCCCGGCGGCTCCGGCGTGTCCTTCGTATAGCCGACCACCCGCAGCGCGGCCGCATTCAGCAGCGCACGATCGTACAGGTGCAGGATGAACACCGGCGTATCGGGCGCGACTGCGTTCAGTTCTTCGATCGTCGGCAGCCGTTTCTCCACGAACTGATGTTCGGTGAAGCCGCCGACCACACGCACCCACTGCGGCGCCGGCGTGATCGCGACCTGCTGCTTGAGCATCTCCATCGCGAGCGCAAGCGACGGCACGCCGTCCCAGCGCAGTTCCATGTTGTAGTTCAGTCCGCCACGAATCACGTGGCAGTGGTTGTCGATCAGACCCGGCAGCACGCCGCGGCCGCCGAGATCGACCACCTTCGTCGCGCGGCCCGCGAGCGGCATCACGTCCGCTTCGCTGCCGACGGCGACGAAGCGTCCCGCGGCAATCGCGACCGCCGTCGCGACAGGGTTCGCGCGATCGAGCGTCGTGATGCGCCCGTTGTGCAGGATGAGATCGGGTGGGGTATCGGTTGCGCTCATGAATGTCCTCGAGGTGCTCAGAAGCCGAGCCAGTGACGAACCGGCGCGATGGCCTGCGCGCCGACCAGCATGCCGGCGAGGCCGACCAGCGCGATCAGCGGCGGCGCCGGCGAGCGCACCTTGATCACGCTGTACACGACGCCGATCAACACACCGGCGCCCAATGAAATTAAATAAGATTCCATAATGTTTTTTCTCCCGGCCGGATTAGAATCACCGGCATCGCGAGGCCGCCCGCGCGGCGCATCGCATCCGTTTCGCTTCCCTGCCATTCATGCCGACCATGCAACATCTTCCTGATCTCGAAGCCTGGGCCATCTTCGCGCGCGTCGCGGAGACCGGTTCGTTCGCGAAAGCGGCCGACCTGCTCGGCATCTCTCAACCCACCGTGTCGAAGGCGATCGCACGCCTCGAAAAGCGCCTCGGCGCGATGCTGCTGTACCGCACGTCACGCAAGCTGTCGCTCACGCCGACCGGCGAACTGCTGCGCGACCGCGCGATCCGCCTGCTCGCCGATGCGGAACTGATCGAGAACGAAGCGTCCGCGCAGGCGCTCGAGCCGCACGGCCTCGTGCGCGTGAATGCGCCGATGTCGTTCGGGCTGCACCATCTGTCGCCGGTGCTGCCCGCGTTTCTCGAGCGCTATCCGCGCGTCGACATCGATCTCGTGCTCACCGACCACATCGTCGACATCGTGTCGGGCGGCTTCGACGTCGCGATCCGCATCGCCGAGCTGAGCGATTCGACGCTGCGCTCGCGCCGCCTGTGCGCGGTGCGCCGGCCGCTCGTCGCGTCGCCCGCGTATCTCGATCGACGCGGCCGCCCGACGCATCCGCGCGACCTCGAACAGCACGTATGCCTCACGTACACCAACCTGCCGACGCCCGAGTACTGGCGCTTCCGTCACCCGGCGTCGGGCGACGAAGTCGGCGTGTCCGTGCACGGGCGTATCCGCACCAACAACGCGGACGTGATCCTCCCGGCCCTCGTCGGCGGTCACGGCCTGGCGCTGCAGCCCGAATTTCTCGTGTGGGACGCGATGCAGCGCGGCGAACTCGAGGAAGTGATGAGCGACTGGAAGATCGCGGACATCAACGTGAACCTCGTCACGCCGCCCGGCATGCTGCGCGCCGCGCGCGTGACGGTGCTGCTCGATTTCCTCGCCGAACATTTCTCGCACGCGCCGTGGGCGCTGCCCGCCGCCTGAACGCGTGATGGCCGCTTCATGGCCGATGGCAGACGATCGCCGCGTCCGGCGCGGCGATCGCGGCCGGTGACCGTTACTTCGCCGGCACGGCCGGAATCGACTCGTGCGGCGTCGCGGTACGCTGCGCTGCCTTGTGGACCATCGTGTATGCGTAGTCGACGCCCATCCCGTATGCGCCCGAATGCTCCTTCGCGATCGCCATCACCGCGTCGTACGAGTCGCGGCGCGCCCAGTCGCGCTGCCATTCCAGCAGGACCTGCTGCCACGTGACCGGCACCACGCCAGCCTGCACCATCCGCTGCATCGCGAAATCGTGCGCGGCCTGTGTCGTGCCGCCCGATGCGTCGGCGACCATGTAGATCTCGTAGTCGCCTTCGAGCATCGCGCACAGCGCGAACGTCGTATTGCAGACTTCGGTCCACAGGCCCGACACGACCACCTTCTTGCGGCCGTTCGCGGCCAGCGCGTCGCGCACCTTCTGGTCGTCCCACGAGTTCATCGACGTGCGTTCGAGGGTCTTCTGGTTCGGGAACACGTCGAGCAGCTCGGGATAGGTGTGGCCCGAGAAGCTCTCGCTTTCGACCGTCGTGATCGTGGTCGGGATGTTGAAGACCTTCGCGGCCTTCGCGAGCCCGACGACGTTGTTCTTCAGCGTCTGCCGATCGATCGACTGCACGCCGAACGCCATCTGCGGCTGCTGGTCGATGAAGATCAGCTGGCTGTTCTGCGGCGTCAGTACTTCAAGTTTCGGGTTGCTCATGGCGCAAGGTGTCCTGTGAACGAAAAAAGGGGGGCCTGCCTCGACCGTGAAAACGGGAGGAGCCTGAAATGCGTCGGCGCCGGATCGTCATCCGGGCCGAAATATTTAAGCCCCAAACGCGCGGCGCGAACACCCAAGGAATGGAATCGATCCGATTCCTGAACGAAGGCCCGTTCGGGGCCGCCCGCCCTTTTTTTCTTCACGCAAACCCGCTACGCTTTCAAGACTCTGACGGTGCCGTTCCGGCGCCGCTCGGCCATCACGAGGCGCACCACCATGAAACCGTATGTCTTCTCGCTGCTCGCCGGCATCCTCGCCGGCGTGATCTACGGCGCGCTCGGCGTGAATTCGCCCGCACCGCCGATCATCGCGCTCGTCGGCCTGCTCGGCATGCTCGCCGGCGAACAGATCCTGCCCGTCGCGCGCCGGATGCTGTCCGGCCATCGGCTGAACACCGCATGGCGCGATGCGAAGTGCAGCCAGCACATGTTTGGCGCGCTGCCGGGCGGCGCCGCGAACGACCGCAAGCCTTCTTGATCCACCCCATCGTCGCCGGACGCGCATGACCAACGTCGAGCTGTTCCATTACCTGTTGCTGTTGATCTGCGGCGCGGGCGCCCTCACCTGGCTCGCCGAGCGCGTGTCGATTCCGCCGGCCGTCGTGCTGCTGCTCGGCGGCTGCGTGGTCGCCGTCGCCGGCAAGCGCGTGCCCGACATGGACCCGGCGCTGCTGCTCGCGGCCGTGCTGCCGCCGCTGCTGATGTCGAGCGGGTTCTACACCGCCTGGAAGGAATTCCGGCAGGAGCTCGCATCGATCGCATCGCTCGCGCTCGGGGCCGTGGCGTTCACGACCGTCGCGGTCGCGCTCGCCGTGCATGCGGCCAATCCGTCGCTGCCGTGGGCCGCGTGCTTCACGCTCGGCGCGATCGTGTCGCCGCCCGACGCGGTCGCCGCAAAGGCGATCCTGCAGCGCCACC
>NZ_BCPP01000764.1:0-3561 GCF_016586125.1 Burkholderia sp. E168m23 | reverse complement strand
CCGGTGCATCGCCGATCCCGTACGCGATCGTGCGCACGCGACCGGCCAGCTTCTCCAGCAGGCGGCGGCCAGCCGCATCGTCGCGGTTGATCACCGCCGCGCGCAAGCCGCGCCACGCGAACAGCTTCGCCTTCGCGGCCTCGTACGCATCGAACGTGCCGTGATAGTCGAGGTGGTCCTGCGTGAGGTTCGTAAACACCGCGACGTCGAACGCCGTCCCGTTCGCGCGCCCCTGATGCAGCGCGTGCGACGACACTTCCATCGCCACCGCCTGCGCGCCCGCGTCGCGCAATTGCGCGAGACTGCGCTGAAGTTGCGGCGCGTCGGGCGTCGTGAAGCCGGTCGGCACGAGCTGACCGGGCATCCCGGTGCCGAGCGTGCCGATCACCGCGCACGGCTGGTGCAGCGCCGTCAGCGCGGTGGCGATCCATTGCGTGCACGACGTCTTGCCGTTCGTGCCCGTGACACCGACCGCCAGCAGGCTGTCGCTCGGGTCGCCGTACCAGCCGCTGGCGATCTCGCCTGCGAGCTGGTCGAGCGCCGGCACCGCCAGCGCGACGGGTACGGCCGGCGCGGCCGGTGCGTGGGCCAGCCCTTCCGGCTGATACAGCACGGCGGCCGCACCGCGTGCGACGGCATCCGCCATGAAAGCGCGGTTATCTGCCCCGTCGACCGCATACGCGACGAACACGTCGCCAGCCTCGAGGCTGCGCGTGTCGGCATGCAGTTGCGCCGTGGGGGCCACATGCTGACGCAGCCACGCAAGCGCGGCTGCGATCTGCTGATGCGCCGGATGGGAACTGCGGGCGGCGCTCATCGAACAACTCCTGGTGAATTACGCGTCGTGCTGGACACGATCATATGCTTCGCGCCGCCATTCGTAGCCAGCTTTTGCGGGCCCTTTGCGGCAGGGGAGTCCGGCGAATCGTCGGACACCACGAGCTGCTTGATCGGCATGTTCGGCGGAACGTTCAGCGCGCGCATCGTGTCGCCGGCGATCGCCGAGAATACGGGGCCGGACACCTGGCCGCCGAAGTGGCTGCCGGCAGTCGGTTCGTCGACCGACACCGCGATCACGACACGCGGATTCGGCATCGGCGCCATCCCGACGAACGACGCGCGGTACTTGCGCGTGTAGCCGTGCCCTTCATGTTTGTACGCGGTACCGCTCTTGCCGCCGACGCGATAGCCCGGCACGGCCGCATCCGGCGACGTGCCGCCCGGGGCGACCACCGTCTCCAGCATCGAGCGCACTTCGCGCGCGGTGGTCGGATTGAACACTTGCGTGCCCGCGACCGGCTGATTGGGGTCCGTCTTGAAAATGGTCACGGGCATCAGCTCGCCGTCGTGCGCGATCGCCGTGTACGCCCGCGCGAGCTGGAACAGCGACACCGACAGGCCGTAGCCGTACGACATCGTCGCCTGCTCGATGCGGCGCCAGCTCTTCCACGGACGCAGGCGGCCAGCCACCGCGCCCGGGAAGCCGACCTTCGGCGCCTGGCCGAGGCCGATGCTCGTATACATATTCCACATTTCCTCGGGCCGCATCGTCATCGCGATCTTCGTCGCGCCGATGTTGCTCGACTTCTGGATCACGCCGCCGACCGTCAGCGTGCCGAAACCCGCGTCGTCGGTGATCGGCGCGCCGTCGAGCACGAAATGCCCGTTGCCCGTCTCGACGAGCGTGTTCGGCGTCACGCGGTGCAGGTCGAGCGCGAGCGACACCGTGAACGGCTTCATGATCGAGCCCGGCTCGAACACGTCGGTCATGATCCGGTTGCGCAACTGCTCGCCCGTCATGCGCGAGCGGTCGTTCGGGTTGTACGTCGGATAGTTGACGAGCGCGAGCACTTCGCCGGTCCGCACGTCGACGACCATCGCCGCGCCGGCCTTCGCCTTGAACTTCTCGACGGCGGCCTTCAGGTTCGCGTACGCGATGTACTGGATCTTGCTGTCGATAGACAGGTCGACGTCGGTACCGTTGTGCGGCGGAATCTGCTCGGCGACATCCTCGATGATGTGCCCCATCCGGTCCTTGATCACGCGACGCATGCCCGAGGTGCCAGACAGCATCTTCTGGTCGCCCAGTTCGACGCCTTCCTGGCCTTCGTCCTCGACGTTCGTGAAGCCGATCAGGTGGGCGGTGATCTCGCCTTCCGGATAGAAGCGCTTGTATTCGTTGCGCTGATAGATGCCGGGAATGTCGAGCGCGGCGACCTTGTCCGCGACGTCGATCGGCACCTGGCGCTTCACGTAGACGAAACCCTTGTCTTCCGACAGCTTCACGCGCAGCTCCTTCGACGTCATGCCGAGGAGCTTGCCGAGCTGGTTGACCTTGTCCGCGTCGAGATCGTCCGGCACCGCGTCGGGAATCGCCCAGATCGCGCGCACCGGCAGGCTCGTCGCGAGCACGAGCCCGTTACGGTCGAGGATCTTGCCGCGCGTCGCGGGCAGTTCGATCGTGCGCTGATAGCGACTTTCGCCCTGCTTCTGATAGAACGCGTTGCCGGGCCCCTGGATCCAGAACGCCCGTGCGGCCAGCGCGACGAACGCCATGAACAGCAGGAACACGACGAGCTTCGAGCGCCACATCGGCAAATGAACGCCCAGCACGGGGCTCGACGAGAACTTCACGTTCTGGCGCTTCGGGGACGGCTTCATCGCGCGCCCCCCTTGCCCTTGCCGGCCGTGTCGGCCGACGCCGGGATCGGCGCGTCGATCGCCTTCGCGGCGCCCGCCGGCAGCGTCAGATATTGCGTGCGGCCGGTCGAAATCGGCTGCATTTTCAGCGAATCGTTCGCGAGCTGCTCGATGCGCGACGTCTTCGACAGCGCGCTCTGCTGATATTGAAGCTGCGCGTAGTCCTGCTGGAGCTGACGCTCCTGCGACTGCGCACGCTGCAGCTGGATGAAGATCTGGCGTTGCTGGTTCGTCGAGTTGACGACCGACAGCGCGCAACCCATCACGATGATCAGCAGGAAGATATTGAGGCGGCTCATGGCGTGACGCGCTCCGCGATGCGCATCACGGCCGAGCGGGCGCGCGGATTCGCGGCGACTTCCGCTTCACTCGGAAACTGGCGGCTGACGATCTTGAGCGGCGGGCTCGGGAGGTCGACGGCGCGGATCGGCAAGCGACGATCGACCGCAGGCGCACTCGCGTGCGCCTGCATGAATCGCTTGACGATCCGGTCCTCGAGTGAATGAAAGCTGATGACCACCAGCCGCCCCCCTTGCTCCAGCAACGACAGTGCCGCGTCTAGTACGACTTGCAGGTCCGCAAGCTCTTGATTGACGTGAATCCGTATAGCCTGAAAGGTGCGGGTTGCCGGATCCTTGCCCTTCTCACGGGTTTTGACGACGTGACCCACGATTTGGGCAAGCTCGCCCGTGGTGTCGAGAGGCCCAAGACGGTCGGACTCTGCCCGGCGAGCAACAAGCGCCTTTGCAATCTGAAAAGCAAACCGTTCTTCCCCATAATCCCGTATCACCTCCGTCAATTCCTGCACCGAAGCCCGCGCGAGCCATTCGGCCGCCGACTCGCCACGCGTCGGATCCATTC
>NZ_BCPP01000763.1:0-3561 GCF_016586125.1 Burkholderia sp. E168m23 | reverse complement strand
AGCCCGACAGGCTGCCCGGCAATCGCCCGATCGTCGATCGTTGTGCGCATCGACGACGCCGCGCGCAAGGCACGGCATCCCGCAAGCTTTCGTTTCGCTGACTGACGGCGCGGCCGTCTGCACGTTCGGTGCGGCTCTGCAACAATACGGCTCGCGGTGCCGCGCGTTCCGTTCTTGCCGCACGGAGCGCTCGTCGCCGCGCCGCTCAATCCGCGACGCCGCGCGTCGCCCGTCAGCCGAGCCCATCTTGTCCGAATTCGCTTCCCCCGCCGGCGCGCACGAGCCGGCCGTCAACTGGCGCGCGATGTCCGCCGTGCTGCTGGCCGTCGCGCTCGCGACCCTCGACACCGCGATCGCGAACACCGCGCTGCCCGCGATCGCCGCCGACCTGCATGCGTCGCCGGCCGCGTCCGTGTGGATCATCAACGCGTACCAGCTCGCGATGGTCGCGACGCTGCTGCCGTTCGCATCGCTCGGCGACATCGTCGGTCACAAGCGCGTGTATGTCGCCGGGCTGGCGGTGTTCACGCTGGCGTCGCTCGGTTGTTCGCTCGCGTCGACGCTGCCGATGCTGACGGCCGCGCGCATCGTGCAGGGCTTCGGCGCGAGCGCGATCATGAGCGTCAACGTCGCGCTGATTCGCGGCCTGTTTCCCGCGCACCGGCTCGGGCGCGGCGTCGGCTTCAACGCGCTCGTCGTCGGCGTGTCGTTCGCGGTGGGGCCGACGATCGCGTCGCTGATCCTGTCGGTGGCCGCGTGGCCGTGGCTGTTCGCGGTGAACGTGCCGCTCGGCGTGTTCGCGCTTGCAGTCGCGATTCCGTCGCTGCCGCAGACGGCGCGCGGCAAGCATGCGTTCGATCCGGTGGCCGCGCTGTTCAACGTGATCACGTTCGCGTCGCTGATCTTCGCGCTCGGCGAATTCGCGCAGCGTGGGCCGCTCTCGGTCGTGTTCGCGGCTGCTGCGGTGGCATTCTCGTTCGGCTGGCTGCTGATCCGCCGCCAGGCCGGGCACCCGGCGCCGATGCTGCCGGTCGACCTGTTCCGCCGGCCCGTGTTCACGCTGTCCGCGCTGACCGCCGTCTGCGCGTTCGCCGCGCAGGGGCTCGCGTTCGTGTCGCTGCCGTTCTATTTCGAAACCGTCCTGCATCGCAGTGCTGTTGAAACGGGGTTCCTGATGACGCCGTGGTCGGCGATCGTCGCGCTCGCCGCGCCGATCGCGGGGCGGCTGTCGGATCGTTATCCGCCCGGGCTGCTCGGCGCGATCGGCCTTGCATTGCTGAGCGCGGGCATGGTGTCGCTCGCCGCGCTGCCGGTGTCGCCGGGCGTCGTCGACATCGGCTGGCGGATGATGCTGTGCGGCGCGGGCTTCGGTTTCTTCCAGTCGCCGAACCTGAAGGCGCTGATGTCGAGCGCGCCGCCGGAGCGCAGCGGCGGCGCGAGCGGGATCATCGCGACCGCGCGGCTGATCGGGCAGGCGACGGGCGCGGCGCTCGTTGCGCTATCGTTCGGGATCGCGGGGCGCCACGGACCGACGCTTGCGTTGATGCTCGGTGCGGGTTTCGCGGGCGCGGCGAGCGTCGCGAGCGGGCTGCGGCTGTTCGCGCCGTCGCATCGGGCCGGCGCGCCGGTCGTGTCGGAGCCCGTGAAGGAGCCGGCGACGGAGTAGGGCACGGGATGTTCACGACCGGCGCGCGGCAAGCCATCGCCGCGCGCCGGTCTTCACGCTTCGCTCAGAACCCGCCCGACTTGATCAGCTGGTTGAGGTTCGCGATGTTCAGGCTGCCGAAGCCGGTCGTCAGATCCCAGCCGGTGCCGGCCTTGTAGCCATACCCCTGATAGCCGTTGTTGCCCGACACGACGTCGTAGCGCACGAGCGACGGATGCGACGGAATGTCCGCATAGAAGTTGCTGGCCGGGAAGCCGAGGCCTGTACCGTTCGCCGCGAGCAGGCGTGCCCAGAAGCCTGTGAAGATCGGTGCGGCGAGGCTCGTGCCGCCGATCTGCTGCAACTGGCCGTAGTTGTAGATGTACGCGCCCGTGCTTTGCGCGGCATCGAACGCGACGTCCGGCAACTGGCGATTGCTGCCCGACTGCCATGACGGCGCGGGCAGGATCGTGCTGACGCCGCCGCCTGTCGCCCACAGCTTGCCGTTCGAATCGAGCCCTTCGTTCCACACCGTCTCGTTCGAGAACGCGCCCGCCGACGTCGTATAGAGCGTCGTGCCGCCGATCGCGAGCACATGCGGCGACGAAGCCGGCCACGATACCGTGTAGTTCGAGCCGTCCGGATAGCCGCGGTTGTTGCACTCGTACACGCCTTCGTCGCCCGACGATACCGAGAACGTCTGGCCCTGCGCGGCGGCCGTCGTGAAGATCTGCTCCTCCGCGTCGAGCGTGCCGTCCGCGTTCGCATCGGTTTCGCACCAGCCGAGCGACACGTTGATCACCTTCGCGGTGTTGTCCGACACCGCGCGGTTGAACGCCTGTGTGAGGCCCGTGTTGCCGGCGGCGTTCAGGTCCGCCATGTAGAACACCAGCTTGCCGACCTGGCCGCCGGCCGAGCCGACGATCGACTGGCTGTCGAGATCCCATTCGCCCTGGCCGTCCTGGTCGTCGGTGTAGCTGCCGCCCGTGCCGTTGGTCTTGACGGTCTGCGTGGAAACCGTGCCGTAGCCGTTGCTCGACGTGAACTGCTTCAGGTCCTGCAGCGTCTGCGACACGCCGCCGATCGTGATGATGCCGACGGTCACGCCGGCCGCGGTCGGTACGCCGGTCGCGTTGTAGAGGCCCGGGAATTCCTTCGGATAGTGGCCTGTGGCCGTGCCGGCCGCGAGCGCCTGCGGTTTCGCCACGTTGCCGATGCGCAGCAGCGGCCGCGCACGCGCGACACTTTGCAGCCCGAGCACCGAGCCGACGACGTCGCCGAGTGCGCGCGGCACCTGCGCGGTCGACGTGTTGGCGAAGCCTGAACGGCCTGCGTACTCGAAGTGCACGAGCGACGTGTTGAAGGCCGTCTTCACCGTGCCGGCCGTGCCGCTGGCGGAGATCAGCAGCCGGTTCGGCGCGACCTCGACGTTCGTGAAGCCGCTCTTGTGCAGATAGTCGACGACCGACTGCACCTGCGCATCGGTCGGCGCGTAGTTCGCGAGGAACTGCTCGTGCGTCAGGTACTGGCGATAATGCGCGCTGCCGGGCCGGTTCACGTCGCGCGCCAGCTGCTTGAGCTGCGCGGCGTTGCGCAGCTTCAGGCTGACGACGACGTTGGTCGTCTCGCCGGCCGCGAGTTCGAGCGACGGCGCCGCACTGCGCGCCATCAACTGCGGGCCGGTCAGAAAGGCTTTCGTATGGGTATCGACCCAATCCGTCGCCGCATGCGCCGCAACGGCGGCGAACACGAGCGGTGCCACGCACGCCAGACGGCGGGGCGACGGAAGGGGAAGGGCAAACCAGGCGTTCCTTTTCATCGGGAGTCCTTTTTAGGAGAGGCGACGTTACTGGAACCCCCGGCCCTTGTGGGGCCGCGAGCGGTGACGAGCGTAGGGCGTCGGTGGCGTTCGGGTA
>NZ_BCPP01000762.1:0-3567 GCF_016586125.1 Burkholderia sp. E168m23 | reverse complement strand
GAAGTTGTTGCCCGCGCCGTTGATCGGTGCGCTGCCCGGGAAGCCGATCTTGTAGCTGTTGACGTACGCCCAGTCGCCCGACAGTGTGAGCATGCCCCAGCCCTTGAGCGGCAGACCCTGGCGGAACGTGCCTTCGAAGCCGTTCGTGTCGAGGTAGCCGAGGTTCTGGTACGGAATCACCTTGTACAGCAGCTGGCCGGTCGTCGGGTCGGTCACGACCTGCGACGGCTTGCCCTGGCCGATCACGTTGTCGATGCGGATCTTGTACCAGTCGAAGCCGATATCCGTGTAGCGGGCCGGCGAAACCTGGAAGCCGATGTTGAAGTTGCGCGTGCGTTCCGGCGCGAGGTTCGGGTTGCCGACCGTGATCGACGTGTAGTTCTGGCCGGTAGCCGGGTCGACCTGGATGCCGAGCGTCTGCGACTTGCTGTCCTCGACGAAGGTCGGCGCGCGGAAGCCGCGGTTGTACGACGTATACAGCGTGAGCGCCTTGATCGGCTGGTAGCGCAGCGCGAAGCGCGGCGAGAACGCACCGCCCACGTCCGTGTAGTGGTCGTAGCGACCTGCCTGGCTGAACGTCAGGTTCTCCAGGATCGGCACGTTGACCTGGTAATAGATGGCCGCGACGTTGCGCGCGCCGTTCACGGTCTGCAGATCGGGCGAGATCACCGCGCCGCTCAGGTACTCGGAGCCCGGCGTCAGCGTTTCGCTCTGGTGCGTGAACTGTGCACCGAAGCCGATGCCGACGTCACCGGTCGGCAGGTGGAACAGGTTCGGTGTCGACAGCGTCGCGTCGATCGTATCGAGCTTCGAGATGCCGAGGTTGTTCGCTTCCTGGTACAGGCCGTTGAAGGCGTTCGGCGTCGCGGCCGGGTTCGCGAAATTCAGCGTGCCGTTCTGGTAGATGTTGTTCAGCGCATTCACGTTCAGCTGATTCGTGAACACGTTCGACACCGTGCTCTGCGAATGGCTGACCGACGTCGCCCAGTCCCAGTCGCCGTACGGCAGCGTGAACGAGCCCTTGATGCCGGCCGCCGCGCGCCAGTAGTTCGCCCAGGTCTTCTGCGCGACCGTGTTCGGGAACGCGTAGGTCAACGGCGTCGCCGCGCCCGTCGTGTTGTACGGGTTGGTCACCGGCACGACCGTGTTGAACGGCGACAGCAACTGCGTCTGCGGATTCCACACCAGCGCCGGGTTCTGCGGGTTGCCGATCACGTTGTTCCACAGGCCATCGTTGGTCGTGGTCGTGTTGTAGCTTTCCAGGAAGTCCGCGAACGCCGTCGTCGTGTCGTTGATCTTGAAGTCGCCATGCAGCTTCGCGTTCAGGCGTTCGGTCATCGGCAGGATCGACGTGCTTTCCGCCGTGTTGAACGCGCAGATCGTGCCCGGCAGGCCGGCCGACAGCGAGTTCGTCGCGGCCGGGTGCACCGCCCCGCCGAACGGGCAGCCGTTCAGCGCCTGCGCACTGCCGTCGGGCATGTTCCAGTAGGACGGCCCGAGCAACGAAAAGCCGCCCGGCTTGCCCGTGAAGTCCTGGTTGCGGGTCGAATCGCGATCGGCAAGCGTGAAACCGTTCGACTTGTAGTAGCTGAGCGCCGCCGTCACGTTGAAGCGGTCGGCGTTCAGGTCGCCGAAGCCGCCGAGCACGCCGAACTTCGTCGTGCCGTCGCCGTTGCCGGCGTTGATCGCGCTGCCGATGCTGCCGTCGAGCTGCAGCCCGCGGAAATTGTGTTTCGTGATGATGTTGACGACGCCGCCGATCGCGTCCGATCCGTATTGCGACACCGCGCCCGTCTTCACGATTTCGATGCGCTCGATGTCGTTGAGCGGCAGCGTGTTGAGGTCGAAGAACGAATCGACGCTGTTCGAGAAGAACGCATACGGCGCCACGCGCTGGCCGTCGACCAGCACGAGCGTGTATTTCTCGGACAGGCCGCGCAGCGCGATGCCGGCCGCGCCGGCCGCGAAGTTGCCCGACTGCCCTTCGCCCCAGCTATTCGCCGAGTTCGCCGTCGCATTGCGCAGGAAGTCGGTCACCGTCACCGCGCCGCTGGCCTGGATCTCCTTCGGCGTGATGGTCTGTACCTGCTGAAAGCCGGTCTTGTCGGATTGCCGGATCAGCGAGCCGGTCACCTCGAAACGCTTGATCTGTGCGACCTTGCCCTGCCCGTTCGCGGCTGCGCCGGGTGCTGCCGCGCCCGTTTCAGCAGGCGTGCTTGTGGTACCGCCCGCCTGCGCGACGATCGCGGCCGGAGGCGCGCCGGTCGCGACTGCATCCGCCACGGCAACAGCGCCAGGCGCCGGCTGGCTCTGTGCGAAGGCCGGCACCGCCAGCGTCGCGGTGAGTGCCAGTTCTGCCCAGACTATTCTTTTGATGGCCAACGCTAGCGCTCTCTGCTTCATCTTGTTTCCTCTCGCTCGTCAGTAAGACCCCACCCGCTGCACGTCCGAATCTTGTGAATTCGTCGCGCGTCCTGGGCACCCGTGTACCGGAGCCCGCCATTTCCGTCCTGCCAACCACCGCGATCCGAACGGATCGACCGTGCAGCGCGAACACCGCATGGCCTTTTCGTATTATTTGATTTGCAATACTGATTACTTACATTGAGTGCACAGCTTGCTTACCGCTTCCAATAACTCTGGTCCGACGGGCTAGAACAGCCGCGGCGTACCGACCCAGACGATCACCGCCTCTTCGTCGGCCGTGTTCTGCCACGCATGCGGCGTCGTCGACTCGTAGTGCGCGGTGTCGCCCGCGCCCAGCATGAACGTGCAATCCTCCAGCGTGAGCACGACCCTGCCGCGCATCACGTAGAGAAACTCCTCCCCGGCATGCGTCGTCACTTCCGACGGCGACTGCCCCGCCGGTATCCTGACGAGAATCGCATCGAGCTTGCGACCGTCCACGAGATTCGTCAGCCGGGCAAAGGAACTGGCTGAGTTCGCGAACTGGAAATACTGCAATGCGTCGCCGCGGCACACCGAGCGCGCCTCGGTTGGCGTGTCGATGAAGTACTGCATCGTCACACCGAGCGCCTTCGCGATTCTCACCAGCGACGTGATCGACGGCGTCGCGCGCCCACGCTCGACCTGCGACAGGAACGGCTTCGAGATCCCTGCCGTCGTGGCCGCTTCGTCGAGCGTGAGTTTCAGCCGCTGCCGAAGCGCGCGGATCTTGTTGCCGAGCGAAACCGCGACGAGCACCGATTCATCGGGAGGCAAGACCATGGAAGAACGGAACCTCTCAATCGAAATCGGTTTGATGTCGGCAGGCCTTCCCCGATGCCATGAGGCTGCCGCCACGGCGCGACACTCTGCTCCCCTTCGCCGCCGGGCGCACGTCGCACGTGCCGCGAAGCGGGATTCCGGCTTCGTGGTCGCGCGATTCACGCTCATTTCATTCGGTTTACTAATTAACGAAACTGCCCCTTTTCTTCGCCCAGACAGACTTCCCCTCCTTCAAGTCGCCGCAATACCACGTGTATGCCGCACGGCGCCCATCCCGCATCGCGCGCCTGCTTCCCCCTCCGTCGTTACCGCGACGCCACGACCGTCCAGAGCTTCGCC
>NZ_BCPP01000761.1:0-3574 GCF_016586125.1 Burkholderia sp. E168m23 | reverse complement strand
CAGGCCCGGCACATCCCGCCGCACCGAGCCGCGGACAGCCGCGCCGCAGACAAAAAAATACCCCGCCGAGGCGGGGCATTCTTGCTGCGCGAGCCCGTGAGCTTGCTGCGCGAGCCCGTGAGGCCCGTCGCGCTTACTTCTTGAACACGAGGTCGGTTTCCTTCAGCGACTCGATGTAGGACGCGATGTCCTTCATGTCGCTGACCGACAGGTTCTGTACCTGCGCCTGCATGATCGCGTTGTTGCGGCCGATCAGCGGGTTCGTCAGCCCCATCTGGTACTGGCGCATCGCCCACACGAGATAGTCGGCGTGCTGGCCGGCGAGGCGCGGGTACTCCGCGTTGATCGGCTTGTTCAGCTGCGCGCCGTGGCAGGCCGCGCAGTTGTGCGATTCGACCAGTTCCTTGCCCTTCGAGATGTCCGCGGCGTGCGCGGTACCGATCGCGAGGCCGGCCGCCAGTGCAACCGCCGCCGTCTTGAATGCGTTGTTCATGAATGCTCCTGTCCCGCCGGAGAGATCGGCGGCGCGCGCTTTACTTGTAGGGGTTGTCCTTCGTGTCGGCCTTCTGGGCGGCGTAGTACGCCGACAGATCCGCGATGTCCTGGTCGGTCAGCGAGCCGGCGATCGCATTCATCGACGGGAAGTGACGATCCTTCTTGCGGTAGGCCTTCAGCGCGTTCTCGAGGTATTGCTGGTTCTGGCCGCCGAGGACAGGCACCCGGTAGACCTCCGGGTACGCCGCGCGGTAGTCCTGGATGCCGTGGCAACCGATGCACATGGCGGCCTTGCTCGCCCCGTCCTTCGGGTTGCCGACCACACCGGCCGCCTGCGCGCTGCCCGCGAGCGCCACGAGCGCTGCGACAACGACGTGTTTGCCGACGAATTTGTTCATAGCTCTTGTAACCTAGCTTGAGGGGAAACTGGCGCCGAAGCGGCAACGGCCCGCGCCGTTTTGCTTGTCGGTCGCCACGCAGGCCAAAAAAAACGGCCAGATTGTACCGCGTCGGCGGGGAACGCGTCCATACGGCGCCCCGGTTCGCCCCGCCACAGCCCTGCAACGATACGCGGGCGCGGCCCGCCCGGACAGCCCTTCTGACTTATACTGGGTTTTTTCCCCGATGAAGAAGAGCGTCGCCATGCGTTTCGAAGGGTCCTCGCACTACGTCGCCACCGACGATCTGAAGCTCGCGGTCAATGCCGCGCTGACGCTGCAACGCCCGCTGCTGATCAAGGGCGAGCCCGGCACCGGCAAGACCATGCTGGCCGAGGAAGTGGCCGCCGCGCTCGACATGCCGCTGCTGCAGTGGCACATCAAGTCGACCACCAAGGCGCAGCAGGGCCTGTACGAATACGACGCCGTGTCGCGGCTGCGCGATTCGCAGCTGGGCGACGAGCGCGTCAAGGACATCGCGAACTACATCGTCAAGGGCGTGCTGTGGCAGGCGTTCGACGCCGAGCAGCCGAGCGTGCTGCTGATCGACGAGATCGACAAGGCCGACATCGAATTCCCGAACGACCTGCTGCGCGAGCTCGACCGGATGGAGTTCCACGTGTACGAGACGCGCGAGACGGTCCGCGCGAAGCACCGCCCGCTCGTCATCATCACGTCGAACAACGAGAAGGAGCTGCCCGACGCATTCCTGCGCCGCTGCTTCTTCCACTACATCCAGTTTCCCGATCCGTCGACGATGCAGAAGATCGTCGCGGTGCACTTCCCCGACATCCGCGAGGAACTGCTGCGCGCGGCGCTCGAGAGTTTCTTCGAATTGCGCGGCGTGTCGGGCCTGAAGAAGAAGCCGTCGACGTCCGAACTGCTCGACTGGCTGAAGCTGCTGCTCGCCGAGAACATCCCGGCCGACGCGCTGCGCGGCGCGGACGCGAAGCAGATCGTGCCGCCGCTCGCGGGCGCGCTGCTGAAGAACGAGCAGGATCTGAGCCTGCTCGAGCGGCTCGTCTACATGAACCGGCACAACCGGTAATCCTCCCTCACCCCGCGAAGGCCCGGCCATGCTGCTCAATTTCTTCTACGCGCTGCGCGCAGCCAAGCTGCCCGTCTCGGTGAAGGAATACCTGACGCTGCTCGAATCGCTGAAGGCCGGGCTGATCTCGCCGTCGATCGACGCGTTCTACTTCCTCGCGCGGATGACGCTCGTCAAGGACGAGCAGTACTTCGACAAGTTCGACCAGGCGTTCGGTGCGTATTTCCATGGCGTGTCCACGCTACCGTCCGAGGCGTTCGACATCCCGCTCGACTGGCTCGAGAAGCGCCTCGAGCGCGAACTGTCGCCGGAGGAGAAGGCGCAGATCGACGCGATGGGCGGGCTCGACAAGCTGATGGAGCGTTTGAAGGCGCTGCTCGACGAGCAGAAGGAACGCCACGAAGGCGGCAACAAGTGGATCGGCACGGGCGGCACGTCGCCGTTCGGGCACGGCGGCTACAACCCGGAAGGCGTGCGCATCGGCGGCCCGTCGAACGGCAACCGCACCGCGGTGAAGGTGTGGGAAGCACGCGCGTACCGCGACTACGACGATTCGGTCGAGATCGGCACGCGCAACATCAAGGTCGCGCTGCGGCGGCTGCGCCGCTTCGCGCGCGAAGGCGCCGCCGAGGAGCTCGACCTGCCCGGCACGATCCGCAGCACGGCCGCGAACGCGGGCTGGCTCGACCTGCGGATGGTGCCCGAGCGCCACAACAACGTGAAGGTGCTGATGCTGCTGGACGTCGGCGGCTCGATGGACGACCACATCAAGCGCACCGAAGAGCTGTTCTCGGCCGCGAAGGCCGAATTCAAGCACCTCGAATTCTTCTACTTCCACAACTGCGTGTACGACCACCTGTGGAAGAACAACCGCCGCCGCCACGCGGAACGCACCGCGACGTGGGACGTACTGCACAAGTTCACGCCCGACTACAAGCTGATCTTCGTCGGCGACGCGACGATGAGCCCGTACGAAGTGCTGCAGCCCGGCGGCTCGGTCGAATACAACAACCCGGAAGCCGGCGCCGTGTGGCTGCGTCGTCTCGCCGACCAGTTTCCGCATCATGCATGGCTGAACCCCGAGCCCGAGCGACTATGGGAGTACCGGCAGTCGGTCGCGGTCATCCGCGACCTGCTCGGCCATCGCATGTATCCGCTCACGCTCGCGGGCCTCGAAACCGCGATGCGCGCACTCAGCAAGTAACGACACCCACTCGCAGATATACAGGCCGCATCCGAGCGGCCGCCCCGGAGAGAGCATGAACCCTTCGTCCACCGCGAGTGCCGGCCGCGCCGGCGGCCGCCGCTTTTTCGCCGATACGTCCGTGTCCGCGCTCGTCGCCGGCTTCGTCGCGATGATGACCGGCTACACGAGTTCGCTCGTGCTGATGTTCCAGGCCGGCCGCGCCGCCCACCTCACCGATGCGCAGATCTCGTCGTGGATCTGGGCGCTGTCGATCGGCATGGCGGTGACGACGATCGGCCTGTCGCTGCGCTACCGCGCGCCCGTCGTGGTCGCGTGGTCGACGCCCGGCGCCGCGCTGCTGATCGCGTCGCTGCCCGGCGTGCCCTACCCCGAGGCGATCGGCGCGTT
>NZ_BCPP01000760.1:0-3577 GCF_016586125.1 Burkholderia sp. E168m23 | reverse complement strand
CCGCGGGTCGCCGGTGCACGCGCGATCGCCGCGCTGCAATGGGGCGTCACGCTGCTGCTGTGCGCGTTCCTGATCGTGCCCGTCGTGATGTCGGTGCTCGCGGGGCTAACCGTCAACTATTTCCGCGGCCTGTCGAGCGGCCTCACGCTGCGCTGGCTCGAGCAGGTGTGGCAGCAGTATCACGGCTCGGTCGCGCTGTCGCTCTACGTCGCGTTCGCGACGCTCGCGATCGTGCTCGCGGTCGGCGTGCCGGCCGGCTATGCGCTCGCGCGCAGCAAGAGCCGCATCGCGCGTGCGATCGAGGAAGCGCTCGTGCTGCCGGTCGCGCTGCCGGGGCTGGCTTCGGCGCTCGCGCTGCTGGTCGTGTACGGCGGCTTCACCGCGTTCCGGATGAGCCTGTGGTTCATCGTCGTCGGCCACGTCGTGTTCACGCTGCCATTCATGGTGCGCGCGGTCGCGGCCGTCGCGGCCAGCGCCGACCTGCGCACGCTCGAGGAAGGCGCGGCGAGCCTCGGCGCATCGTTCGTCACGCGCTTCGTCACGATCGTGCTGCCGAACCTGCGGCCCGGCATCGTCGCCGGTGCGCTCGCGGTGCTCACGCTGTCGATCGGCGAATTCAACCTCACCTGGATGCTGCATACGCCCGACACCAAGACGCTGCCGGTCGGGCTTGCCGACACGTATGCGTCGCTGCGCCTCGAAGTCGGCAGCGCGTACACGATCCTGTTCCTGCTGATGACGCTGCCGCTGCTCGTCGCGATGCAATGGCTCGGCGTCGATCCGTCCGGTACGCGTGCGCTGAAGAAGCGCCCACGCTGACTTTTCCTGCAGACATGAAACTCGATTCCACTCCCATCACCCTGACCGGCTGCGCGAAGACGTTCCGCGGTACACGCGTGCTCGAACCGCTCGACCTGTCGATCGGCGCCGGCGAAACGCTCGTGCTGCTCGGGCCGTCCGGCTGCGGCAAGACGACCACGCTGCGCCTGATCGCCGGCCTCGACACGCCGGATGCCGGCGGCACGATCGCATTCGGCGACGACGACGTCACCGCACTGCCGATCGAACGCCGGCAAGTCGGCATGGTGTTCCAGAACTACGCGCTGTTTCCGAACCTGACGGTGCGCGGCAACGTCGGCTACGGGCTGAAGATCCGCAAGACCGAGCCGCGTGCGCTGCGCGAACGCGTCGACGAACTGCTCGCGATGATGCGGCTCGACGCGCATGCGGACAAACCGGTCGATCAACTGTCGGGCGGCCAGCGTCAGCGCGTCGCGCTGGCACGCGCGCTCGCGGTGCGGCCGCGCGTGCTGCTGCTCGACGAACCGCTGACCGCGCTCGACGCGAAGCTGCGCGACGTGCTGCGCCGCGACATGAACACGCTGCTGCGCGAACTCGGCGTGACGACCGTCTACGTCACGCACGACCAGGCCGAAGCGATGGAACTCGGCGACCGGATCGTCGTGATGGGCGCGGGCCGCATCGAGCAGATCGGCACGCCGCGCGAGATCTACTACCACCCTGCGAACCGCACGGTCGCGCAGTTCATCGGCACGCTGAACCGGCTGGCGGGCCAATGGCGCGACGGCGCGCTCGCAACGACGGGCGGCGCGATCGTCACGCCGCACGCGGCCGACGAATGGTTCTTCCGCCCCGAGGACGCGCAGCTCGCCGATCCCGCGCTTGCGCCGCTGCGCGGCGCGGTCGGCGCGTGTGCGTTCCTCGGTGAACGCACACGGCTCACGATCGAGCATGCGGCGCCCGACGCGCTCGTGATCGACGTGCCGGGCCGCATCGCGCTTGCGCGCGGCACGGCGGTCGGCCTCACGATCGCGCCGGAAGGCCTGATCGCGCTCGGCGCGTAAGCCGTCGATCGGGCATCATCCAGGCAGCCCCCATGGCGGCGCACGCCGCCGCGACAACAACCAGAGATTCCGAGGAACGACGATGCTGCTTGCTCAAATCAGCGATCTCCACATCAAGCGGCCGGGCCAGCTCGCGTACCGGCGCGTCGACACGGCGGCCGCGCTCGCGCGCTGCGTCGCGAAGCTGAACGCACTCGTGCCGCGCCCCGACGCCGTGCTCGTCACCGGCGACCTGACCGACTTCGGCCACGATGAAGAGTACGGCAACCTGCGCGGGCTGCTCGCGGCGCTCGAGATTCCGTATTACCTGATGATCGGCAATCACGACGACCGCGCCGGATTGCGCCGCGCGTTCGCCGATCGCGCCGAGTTGCAGGACGGCGAATTCGTGCAGTACGCGCTCGACGTCGGCGCGGTGCGCGTACTCGCGCTCGATTCGCAGGTGCCGGGCGCGAGCCACGGCGACCTGTGCGACGCCCGGCTCGCGTGGCTTGCCGCGCAGCTCGACGCCGCACGCGACCGCCCGGTGATCGTCGCGCTGCATCACCCGCCGTTCGTGTCGGGCATTGGCCACATGGACAAGCTGCGTCTCGCGCCCGCCGCCGCCGCGAAACTCGATGCGCTGCTGCGCGGCCATCCGAACGTCGAGCGCGTGCTGTGCGGTCACGTGCACCGCACGATGTTCACCCGCTTCGGCGGCACGCTCGCGGCTGCGGTGCCGTCGCCCGCGCACCAGGTCGCGTTCGACCTGCGGACCGATGCGCCGTCCGCATTCCGGCTCGAACCGCCGGCGTTCGCAGTCCATCACCATGCGCCCGATACGGGGATGACATCGCATCACGTCTATGTGGACGAAGGCGCGGGGCCGTATCCGTTCTACGAGCCGACGGGCGAGCTGGTCGACTGACGATGTGGCGCGCGTGCCGTGACGACCGGCGGCCGGCTGGTTGTCCGGTTATGCCGGTTATGCCGGCTCGCCGCCGGCAGGATTCACGTCGCTCCGGTATGATCGGCAGCCTCGACCGGCGCCCGGCCTGCCTGCGCACCCGACGCGTGCGCCGTCTGCCGCGCCGCCCAACTTCGTGTCCGCCGCCATGTCCACCACCTCCACCGACCGTCCGACCGACGCCGCCTCGCCCCACTACTCGCGCAGCCTGCTGTTGCTGCTCGCGACGATCGCGGGCGTATCGGTCGCGAACATCTACTACAACCAGCCGCTGCTCGACAGCTTCCGCGCGTCCTTTCCGGACGGCGCCTCGTGGATCGGCGCGGTACCGACCGCGACGCAGCTCGGCTATGCGGCCGGCATGTTCCTGCTCGCGCCGCTCGGCGACCGCTTCGATCGCCGCGGGCTGATCCTGCTGCAGATCGCCGGCCTGTCGATCGCGCTGATCGTGGCGGCCACCGCGCCGTCGCTCGTCGTGCTCGCGCTCGCGAGCCTCGCGATCGGCATCCTCGCGACCATCGCGCAGCAGGCCGTGCCGTTCGCCGCCGAAATCGCGCCGCCGGCCGAACGCGGCCATGCGGTCGGCACCGTGATGAGCGGCCTGCTGCTCGGCATCCTGCTCGCGCGTACCGCCGCCGGCTTCATCGCCGAGTATTTCGGCTGGCGGGCGGTGTTCGCCGCATCCGTCGCGGCGCTCGTCGCGCTCGCCGTCGTGATCGTGCTGCGGCTGCCGCGCAGCTCGCCGACGTCGACGCTGTCGTACGGC
>NZ_BCPP01000759.1:0-3581 GCF_016586125.1 Burkholderia sp. E168m23 | reverse complement strand
GTCTGACGTAAAGCACTACGAATATCTCTTTCTCGGTGGCGGAAAGGGGGGGAAAACTCTCGCGATGGATATGGCGCGCCAGGGGAGGCGCGTAGCACTCATCGAGCGCGGAATGATCGGCGGGTCGTGCATCAATGTCGCCTGCATTCCAAGCAAAACGTTGATTCAAAACGCTCGGCAGGTTCACGGATGGCGCGAAGCGGCCGGTGATGCATCGATCATGGCCGATATGGCGAACGTGTCCGAAAATGTGCGCGGTGTCGTCGACGGCATGATAAAGATCAATCGTGCGGCCTTCGAAAAGTCTGGTCTGGATCTGATCACCGGCACCGGTCGCTTCATTGCACCTCGTACGATCAGCGTCCGCACAGAAGACGGAAGCGAAGCAATCTACGAGGGCGAGAACGTTTACATCAATACGGGTACGGTTGCTCAGATTCCGAACGTGCCCGGCTTGCGCGACGCGCAGCCGCTGACCCATGTCGAAGCACTCCGCCTCGACGAACTTCCTGAGCATATCGTAGTGATTGGTGGCGGTTACATCGGTCTGGAAATGTCGCAGGCCTTTCGTCGGCTCGGGAGCGCTGTCACGCTGATCCACGATGCGCCGCGTGTCGCGATGCGAGAAGACGAGGATGTCAGCCGCGAAATCCAGCAAGCGCTCGAGGCGGACGGAATCAAGCTCGAACTCCAATCCCGAATTGCGAACGTTCGCGGGACAAGTGGCCAGCAAGTTACCATCGAGCTTGCTGATGGCCGTGTCGTCGAGGGGTCACACTTGCTAGTCACTACCGGTCGCAAGCCACAGACTGATGCAATTGGTCTCGACCTTGCGGGTGTGGAGGTGGATGGGCGCGGGATCATCAAGGTCGACGAAAAGCTGGCGACGACAGCCCCGCGCACATGGGCAATTGGCGAGATCGCGGGTACGCCGATGTTCACTCATGCGTCGTTTGATGACTATCGGGTGCTGAAGGCCGGCATCGAGGGGCGTTCCGTCAGTACTGCTAATCGTACGATCCCGTATGCACTCTTCATTGATCCGGAACTGGGTCGTGTCGGCCTGAACGAGGCCGATGCCAGGGCCGAGGGGATCTTAGTACGTGTCGCGAAGCTGCCCATGGCGGCGGTTCCTCGGGCCCGTACGAACGGGAACACGCGCGGTTTCATGAAGGCGCTGATTCACCCTGAGACTGATCGAATCCTCGGTTTTACGATGGTCGGTGCAGGTGCTGGCGATGTGACGACCGCCGTCCAGATGGCGATGCTTGGAGGCCTATCCTACCGAGCGGTTCGTGACTCGATTATCGCGCATCCGCTTTTGTCTGAAGGCCTCAATCTATTGTTTGCCACGCTCGACTGAATTGGCGAACAAGTTTGAAATGCCTGCTTTGCGCCCCAGAGTTCGTAAGGAAAGAGATGAGCGATTTTTCGCCCGATCAATAAAGAGAAGTATCGGGATGGAATTTTCTAAACCTAAGAGTCTGGGGCGTGGAAATTCGACAGAAGGTTATATTGGGCGTGCACAGGATCTGTGCTGTCGGAGGTGTCTGATAAGAGTGGTCCACTCGAGACTGTGGCAAGGTCAATAGTTCACCGATTACCTTTTGCTGAGTCGGTGAGTTAGAGCCTCTTGGTCGGATCTATCTCGCAGGCAAGTACCTTCCTGATCCAATGATAGTGAGGGATCTCGATCCTCGAGTCATCGCAACATAAAGTTCTTTTGCATCAAGCGCATCGGCATCGAGGATGACTGCATGGTCGTATTCCAAACCCTTAACCAATAGTGTTGTCCCAATGAGCTTTGGATGATTAATAGGTCGCCCAGTGTTGACCTGCCCCCGGTTTTAGTCCGAACTGCAGTTAGAGTCCGAGGTTAAAAACTGCTGCTTCGCGTCGTGCGCCCGGGCGAACTGCGCAGGCGTCAGATAGCCGAGCGAACTATGAGGCCGCTCGGTGTTGTACTCGATACGCCATTCCTCAATCAGCTGCTTGGCGTGGCGCATTGAGACGAACCAGTGCTCGTTCAGGCATTCGTCGCGGAACCGCCCGTTGAAGCTCTCGATATAGGCATTCTCCACCGGCTTGCCAGGCCGAATGAACGACAGCGTGACGTCGGCTTCGTAGGCCCATGCATCCAGCACCTTACCAGCGAACTCCGGCCCGTTGTCGACCGTGATGGATGCGGGTAAGCCTCGCATCTCCTTGAGCCGCTCGAGCACTTGCTGCACGCGTAGGCCCGGCAATGAAGTATCGACCTCGATGGCCAAGCACTCGCGCGTGTAGTCGTCGACCACGTTCAGGCATCGAAACCGCCGACCATAGGCCAGCCCGTCAGAAACGAAGTCCATCGACCAGCTCTGATTCGGGCCTGTTGGTAACGGTAGCGGCGTGCGCTCGACAGCCGCAATACGCTTGCGTCGCCGCTTGCGCACGCTCAGTCCCGCCTTGCTGTACAGGCGCCAGATGCGCTTGTGGTTGGCGAAGCAGCCATCCCGCTGCAACAGCACGTGAATCCGGCGATAGCCGTATCGGCGTTTCTGCGCGGCGATGGCCATCATCCGGCCAGTCAGCGCTTCGTCATCAACTCGGCGGCGTGATTCGTAGTGGAACAGCGAGCGCGAAATCCCTACCAGCCCGCAGGCCCGGGTAACACCCATGGCACGTTCGGTCATCAATATCCGGACCGCTTCGCGCTTGGCCTGCGGGCTTGCTACTTTCGAGCCAGCAGGTCCTTCAGCGCGGCGTTGTCGAGCATCGATTCGGCCAACAGACGCTTGAGCTTGCTGTTCTCCTGCTCCAGTTCCTTCAGGCGCTGCGCTTCGGAGACCGTCATCCCGCCGAACTTCGCTTTCCAGTTGTAGTAGGTCGCTTCCGAGATGCCGTACTTGCGGCACAGCTCCGCTGGCTTCAAGCCAGCCTCGGCTTCCTTCAAGATGCCGATGATCTGTTCTTCGGTGAATCGCTTTTTCATTGCCGTTCCTCTCTGGAACGGACTCTACACCGTCACCGTACTAAACGCGGGGAGCAGGTCAGTGTGCCTCATTTCGCGCTGGTACAGGTTCACGGCCTCCAATAGGGTTGTCGCTTCTCCGTCAATGTGGATCTTCAGTACATTGAGGAAGCGGTACAGCAGATCGCGACGGTAAGCTGATGTCTCAGGATTGGCCATTAACGCCAAGAAGAGTGACTTGAGATGGCCGCTTGTTGGTGTGGTCAGGTACCGGCCTCGACCTGCAGGGTGTTGTCCCGAACGACACACCGCCCCCCGCTGTAAACCTCGATTGGCCACCCCACGATCTCGCGTCCCTCATACGGCGTATCCGCACTCAAGCCGGTTACCCTGTCCGACTTCGGAAAGGTTTGACGTATCGGCATACTTGAGAAGATTGTGATGAACACTGTCACGCCTGCCCTTCGAGTACATCGCTCGTAAATTAGTGGGCTCGTCTGAACTGGGCAGTTTCAAGCACCGACGAGTTTCTTGACATGAAACATCACCTTCGCTGCGACTTCAAATAGATCGTGTGCAGTAATCCGATTCTCTTCTGATATCTGGAATATCTTGTCGTGCTTGCCAA
>NZ_BCPP01000758.1:0-3584 GCF_016586125.1 Burkholderia sp. E168m23 | reverse complement strand
GAAGGACGAAGGCTATATCGACGATTTCGCCGTGAAGGCGGAAGGTGCGAAGTCCGAACTGAATATCGCGCTGAAGTACTACGCAGGTCGCCCGGTCATCGAACGCCTCGAGCGCGTGTCGAAGCCTGGTCTGCGCGTGTACCGCGGCCGTAACGACATTCCGCAGGTCATGAATGGCCTCGGTGTGGCAATCGTGTCGACGCCGAAGGGCGTGATGACCGACCGCAAGGCGCGCGCTACCGGCGTCGGCGGCGAAGTCATCTGCTACGTCGCTTAAAGCCGAGGAGAGAGAAACATGTCTCGAGTAGGTAAGAGCCCGATCGCGCTGCAAGGCGCGGAAGTCAAGCTGGCCGACGGTGCAATCACCGTCAAGGGCCCGCTGGGCACCATCACGCAAGCGATCAATCCGCTCGTGAACGTGGCGAACAACGACGGCACGCTGAATCTGTCGCCGGTCGACGAAAGCCGCGAAGCAAATGCACTGTCGGGCACGATGCGCGCGATCATCGCGAATGCCGTGCACGGCGTGACCAAGGGTTTCGAGCGCAAGCTGACGCTGGTTGGCGTCGGTTACCGTGCGCAAGCGCAAGGCGACAAGCTGAACCTGTCGCTGGGTTTCTCGCACCCGGTGGTGCACCAGATGCCGGAAGGCGTCAAGGCTGAAACCCCGACGCAAACCGAAATCGTGATCAAGGGGATCAACAAGCAACAAGTCGGTCAAGTGGCTGCGGAAGTCCGCGGTTACCGTCCGCCGGAGCCCTACAAGGGCAAGGGCGTGCGTTATGCCGACGAGGTTGTGATCCTCAAAGAAACGAAGAAGAAGTAAGGGTGCGCAATCATGGATAAGACTCAATCTCGCCTGCGCCGCGCTCGCCAGACGCGTATCAAGATCGCTGAGCTGCAGGTCGCGCGTCTCGCCGTGCATCGCACGAACACGCACATCTACGCTCAAGTGTTCTCGCCGTGCGGCACCAAGGTGCTCGCCAGCGCGTCGACGCTCGAGGCAGAAGTGCGCGCAGAACTGGCCGACAAGTCGGGCAAGGGCGGCAACGTCAATGCCGCGACGCTGATCGGCAAGCGTATTGCCGAAAAGGCAAAGGCTGCCGGCATCGAATCCGTCGCCTTCGACCGCTCGGGCTTCCGCTACCACGGCCGCGTCAAGGCGCTGGCTGAGGCAGCTCGCGAAGCTGGGCTCAAGTTCTAAGGAAGGAATTCGTCATGGCAAAGATGCAAGCGAAAGTTCAGGCTGACGAGCGCGACGACGGCCTTCGCGAAAAGATGATTTCGGTCAATCGCGTGACCAAGGTCGTGAAGGGTGGCCGTATTCTCGGCTTCGCCGCACTGACCGTGGTTGGCGATGGTGATGGCCGCATCGGTATGGGCAAGGGCAAGGCGAAGGAAGTGCCGGTCGCTGTCCAGAAGGCAATGGAACAAGCTCGCCGCAACATGTTCAAGGTGCCGCTGAAGAACGGCACGCTGCAGCACGAAGTGCACGGCAAGCATGGCGCATCCGCTGTCCTCCTCGCTCCGGCGAAGGCAGGTACGGGCGTGATCGCCGGCGGCCCGATGCGCGCAGTGTTCGACGTGATGGGCGTTCAGAACGTCGTGGCGAAGAGCCACGGTTCGACGAACCCGTACAACCTCGTTCGCGCCACGCTGGACGGTCTGCGCAAGCAGTCGACCCCGGCAGACATCGCGGCGAAGCGCGGCAAGTCCGTCGAAGATATTTTGGGCTAAGCCCGGGTGGTCACCATGTCTGAAAAAACTGTCAAGGTTCAGCTCGTCAAGAGCCTGATCGGGACCCGCGAATCGCACCGCGCGACCGTGCGTGGCCTGGGCCTGCGCCGACTCAATTCGGTTAGCGAGCTGCAGGACACGCCGGCGGTCCGCGGCATGATCAACAAGGTCTCGTACCTCGTTAAGGTCATCGCGTAAGCGGCCCTACGGATCAAGGAGTTGATATGGAATTGAATAACCTGAAGCCGGCCGCTGGTGCAAAGCACGCCAAGCGTCGCGTCGGTCGTGGCATCGGTTCGGGCCTCGGCAAGACGGCTGGCCGTGGTCACAAGGGTCAGAAATCGCGTTCGGGCGGCTTCCACAAAGTCGGTTTCGAAGGCGGTCAGATGCCGCTGCAACGTCGTCTGCCGAAGCGCGGCTTCACGTCGCTGACGAAGGAATTCGTCGGTGAAGTGCGCCTGAGCGACCTCGAGAAGCTGCCGGTCGACGAGATCGATCTGCTCGCACTGAAGCAAGCCGGCCTGGTCGGCGAGCTGACGAAGAGCGCAAAGATCATCGCGACGGGCGAACTGAAGCGCAAGATCGTCGTGAAGGGTCTCGGTGCCACCAAGGGTGCGCGCGCTGCGATCGAAGCGGCTGGCGGTTCGTTCGCCGAGTGACACGCGTAGCGCGTCGTCACTTGCATTCATCGGAGAAGGTACTTGGCTAACAGCCCGAGTCTTGCAAAACCCGGTCGAAGCACGGCGAAATTCGGCGATCTGCGCCGGCGAGCGATGTTCCTGCTCCTGGCGCTGATCGTCTATCGCATCGGCGCGCACATTCCCGTGCCGGGCATCGATCCGGATCAACTGGCTAAGCTGTTCCAGAGCCAGGCGGGCGGCATCCTGGGCATGTTCAACATGTTCTCGGGTGGCGCACTGTCCCGCTTCACGATCTTTGCGCTGGGGATCATGCCGTACATCTCGGCGTCGATCATCATGCAGTTGCTGGCGATCGTTTCGCCGCAGCTCGAGGCGCTGAAGAAGGAAGGGCAGGCAGGGCAACGGAAGATCACGCAGTACACGCGGTATTTCACCGTGGTGCTCGCGACCTTCCAGGCATTCGGTATCGCGGCCGCGCTGGAAAACCAGCCGGGCCTCGTCACCGATCCCGGCATGCTGTTCCGTCTGACGACGGTCGTGACGCTGGTGACGGGCACGATGTTCCTGATGTGGCTCGGCGAGCAGATTACCGAGCGTGGTCTGGGCAACGGTATCTCGATCATCATCTTCGGCGGGATCGCAGCAGGATTCCCGAATGCCGTGGGTGGGTTGTTCGAGCTGGTGCGTACGGGTTCGATGAGCATCATTTCGGCGATCATCATCGTCGTTCTGATCGCCGCGGTGACTTACCTGGTCGTGTTCATCGAACGCGGTCAGCGCAAGATCCTCGTGAACTACGCGAAGCGCCAGGTCGGCAACAAGATCTACGGTGGGCAGTCGTCGCATCTGCCGCTGAAGCTGAACATGTCGGGCGTGATTCCGCCGATCTTTGCATCGTCGATCATTCTGTTCCCGGCAACGATTCTCGGCTGGTTCAGTACCGGTCAGCCGACGGGAAGCTGGATTTCCAATACGTTGCATAACGTTGCGGAAGCGCTGAAGCCGGGCCAGCCGGTCTATGTGCTGCTGTACACGCTGGCAATCGTGTTTTTCTGCTTCTTCTACACCGCACTGGTGTTCAACAGCAGGGAGACCGCGGACAACCTGAAGAAGAGCGGCGCGTTTGTTCCGGGCATTCGTCCGGGCGATCAGACCGCACGATATATCGACCGCATCCTCACGCGTCTGACGCTGGCCGGTGCGATC
>NZ_BCPP01000757.1:0-3585 GCF_016586125.1 Burkholderia sp. E168m23 | reverse complement strand
CTGCTGTGTGACCGAATCTGCCCCGTTGAAGCAGTGCGGGTCGCTTCCACAATATCCAAGGTTGCAATAGATACGATGCGCGGTTTTCCGCGCCGATTCTTCCGTCAGCGGATCAGCGCGGCTAACTTTCGAACTTGTCTCATTGCCGTCGCCGGCGCGCGCGTCGACAATGACTTCGGCGGACGGGACAACCTCCGTGAAGGGTCTGTCCATTCCCGACCGCTGTTGCGCAGCCTCGCTCGCCTGTTCGGGAGCGGGGCCTTTTCCGTTGTGGGTGGTCATCTTTCGTCTCCAGATTCGAGCGGGCCCGTGTCGCGCCATGCATATGATGTGCGCGGCTCCGAAGGGCCGGGCAGCGGCGAGTGCTTAGGCTTCGTAGCCTGCTTCGCGCGGATCTGTTCGACCATCGTCCAGACACGGGCGAGTTCCGTCTCGCCGGCCGCGTGCATGTCCAGGCCGTTCGCGAGGCAGAGCGCGGCCAGCGTGACCATGACGCCGCCGACCTCCTGCTTCGGCTCGCCCACGGGCCGCGACCAGGTGTAATCGACCAGCGCATGCGCTTCCTCGCGCGTCATGCCGCACGCCTGCACGAGCTCGCCGGCCTCCTCGAAGAACCGGTGATTGCGCTCGAGCTTGTCCGCCGAGATCACGGCGCCGAAGCACGCAAGCATCCACGGCTGCACCCGCTGCTGGAACGGAGTCGGCGCGGGAGGCTGCGGGGCGCAGGCGAGCATGGCTGCGTAGCAGAGCCGGGCTTTGTGCGCGGCTTGCTGGCAGCCAGTCATCTTTTCGAATGCGTCCCATACTTCGGGATCGCTGAAGAACTCAGCGGGCCACGATTCGAAACCATTCACAACCATGCTCTCGGTCGGCTCGATTGGCACGAGCCTCCATCCAGTCGGGATCGCCACCGGTTCCTCCGCCTGCGCGGGGACGGCTGGCTGCCGTGCATCGCGGCGAACGCCGGCCGCAGAAGGTTGCGTTCGTCGTCGCTCAGCTCGGTGTGTTCGAGGCGCGCGAGCGCGCGCCAGAGCGGGTCTTGCGTATCGGTCATCGGGGTGGCTCCTGTTGAATGACGGTGACGACGCGATCGCATGTCGCGACGTCGAACCAGCCGATGTGACATTCCTCGTGGTTCGCGATGCCGAGCTGCCGAGCCAGCCAGATATATGCGTCGGTGCGCGTCATGCGGCCGGACTGCCAGATCGGGTTGAAGGCCGCTTTCGCTCGTTTCCGCGCGTCACGAGTAGGACCGTCGGCCAGCGTGCCGAGTGGGATGGCCGTGAAGGGGTGCAGGCCGACGTATGCCCGGCATGAGCGACAGAGGAACGCCCACGGCCAGGTGCAGCGCGTCTATCAGGTGTGCCATCGGTTGAAGGTGCGCGTCGAGCGACCGATCGGCCGCGAGCGAGCGCGCGTAAGCGTCGGCCGACTCGGTTTCGCCCACGTCGGACGGCAATTCGCCATACGCGAAGCTCGAATCGGCCCGCTCCTGCACCAGTTCCTTCGTGCGCTGCAGCCATGCTTGGCCGAGCGTGTGTTTGTGCTCATTCATTTGAGACACCTCCTGCGACCGTGATGTGCCGGACCGGTGCCGGCACTTTCTTCCGGCCGGCCTTGATCAGCACGGCATCGATGGCGAGGAGGACGCCGGAGGTGAGCAGCGGGCGCCCGTTGTGGCGCGCGGCTTCGTCCTCGGCGGCGACGAGTTCGAGGGCCATCAGCGCGTCGCTCGCGACAGACTCGTCGAACAGTGGATAGGCCATGCGACCCGACTTCATGCGCGACAGCCTGCACTGCGCGCTTTCGCCCGACAGCATCAGCTTCAGCGCAGATTCGTTGACGAAGCCGACTGGTCCCGGCGTGTGCTTGATCTCGTTCATGCTTCACCTCGCGCGCGGAGCATGGCGTCTGCGATCGCGTATCGCCTCACGCGCCATGCTGCGCATTTCTTCCTCGCGGGCGCTCTTCATCGAGAGCGTTAGTGGCCGCATCGCCTTCGCGGCGAAGTAGTCGCACAGCGTCATGCCGTTTGCGCCTTGGTGCATCGTGTCGCCGTTGTCAGCGGTGTACGTCTTCGTGGTCGACGGAAACGCCGGGCCGCCGGTCTTGGTCGTGTCCATCATGCCTCCTTCGGCTCGTCGAGCATCCAGTCGATCCACGCGAGGCGGTCGAGGCGGCGCTGGGCGTAGCCGCGATTGCCGAATTCGTTGCGAGCCTGCCACGAATCCAGCCCGCTGAACGGGGAGCCGAGCTGTTCGCCGATGTAGCCCTTCAGCTCGACGGCAGCCCGAGCGAACTCGGGGTAATTGACCGCGACGTAGGACAGTGCGTGACAGATGGACGCGACCGTGGATGAACGATGAGGCGGCTCGCGCGGCCCACGCCGAGCGCGTGCGCGGCAACGTCGAGAAGGCGGAAGCGCTGGGCCGCTGGCCCGCAAACGTGATCCACGACGGCTCGCCGGAAGTGCTCGAGGCGTTCGTGCGGTTCGGCGAGAAAACGAGCGGCAAGCCATCCGGCATGAAATCCGGCGGAAAAGGGAATGCCTTCGGTCATTTCAACGGCGGCATTCCGGTTACGGGGTTCGGCGATAGCGGTTCGGCCGCGCGCTTCTTCTACTGCGCTAAGGCGACGCGCGCGGACCGCAACGAGGGCGTCGGCGGCAGCGACGCGCCGGCCGTTGCCAGCGGCGCGACGATGCGCGAGCGGGAGGACGCAGACTGGCCGGCGCGCAACGGCAACCATCACCCGACAGTGAAACCGACTGACCTCATGGCCTACCTCTGCCGGCTCGTCACGCCTCCCGGTGGCACCGTGCTCGACCCGTTCATGGGTTCAGGCTCGACCGGGAAGGCGTGCGTGCGTGAACGATTCGGATTCGTCGGTATCGACCTCGCGCTCGAATACATCGATATCGCACGGGCGCGCATCGAGCATGAATTGTCGCGTGTCGCCGCAGCGGCGGCTGATCGTGAGGCGCTCGCGCGCCAACGAGACCTTTTCGCGGACGCCGAGTCGGCGACCGCATGCGCCTCGGCGTATGGACTTTGCGAATGAACGACCTCCCGAATCCTCTCACCCCAGCGGACTGCAACCTCCGCGATTTTCCGTTCATGCCGCTCGAGGTGAAGCGCCTGTTGACGTCCGAAACGTGGATCCTCGGCAACGGCGACGAGCGCGCGGCCGCGATCACGTTGTGGCTCGAGAGCTGGCATCAGATCCCGGCCGCGAGCCTGCCGGCCGACGACCGCATGCTCGGCCATCTGTCCCAGTCGAAGAACTGGAAACGCGTGAAGGAACACGCGCTGCGCGGTTGGGTGAAGTGCGCCGACGGCCGCCTCTATCACCCTGTCGTCGCCGAGAAGGTGCTCGAAGCGTGGGTATCGAAGCTGACCAGCAGCTTATCCGGCACCACCGGCAACGCGAAGCGCTGGGGTATCGAGGTCGACACCGTAGCCGTACGCGCCCAGATCGTCGAGGCTGCGAACCTCCTGAAAGCGATCGCCCCGCAATCCGAATGGCTGCGAAAAAAGCAGGTCCGGGAGATCGTATCCGATTCGCGTCGCGATCCCGATCCGATCG
>NZ_BCPP01000756.1:0-3587 GCF_016586125.1 Burkholderia sp. E168m23 | reverse complement strand
CATCCTGCTGCTCGCGGCGGGCAGCACCTGCGGCGCGCCGCGCGAACGCGCGTGGCTGTGCGCGGCGCTCGCGACCGCCGTGCTCGGCGACGTACTGCTCGCGCTGCCCGACTGGCCGCTGTCGTTCGTCCTCGGCCTCGGCGCGTTCCTGCTCACGCACCTGTGTTATTGCGCGATCTTCTTCCGGTGGCGCGCGCGGCCGCACGGCTGGCGCATCGTTGCGCTCGTCGGGCTATGGATCGCCGCGCCGGCGTTCTACGCGGCGTTCTTCCCGCACCTCGGCGAGCTGCTGGCGCCGGTCGCCGTCTACATGCTCGTGCTGTGCGTGATGGCGAGCTTCGCGCTCGCCGCCCGCACGCGCGGCCCGCTGGTCGCCGTCGGCAGCCTGATCTTCGTCGGCTCCGACACGCTGATCGGCGTCGGCCGCTTCCTTGACGGCTTTCCGGGCATCGACTATCTGATCTGGGGCCTCTATGCGCTCGCGCAGGTCACGATCGTGGCCGGGGTTTTCCATGAGACGGCCGCCCGATCGATCCGTCCCTGATACCGTTTCAAACGGACCGTCGCGCGCCGGCGGTCCCGTTTCTTCCCCGTCTCGCCCTGCCGACGGCCTTTTCCGGCCATCCCGCATTGCGGAAACTGCTCCGTTCCAAACCCCGCTCAGCCTTTTCCCGCCTGGCTTCCGGCCCTTAGAGCGCCGCTTCTAGCCTCTTGCGGTTTCCGGGTTCACCCACTATCGTTACATCAAACAATGTAACATTCAAAAATGAGCCAAATCGGAGACACCCGGATGAATGCTCGCACGTTGCCTTTCGGTCCACCCGGCCATGACGGCCTGGACGAAACCATCGACATCGCCATCATCGGCACCGGCTTCGCCGGCCTCGGGATGGCGATCCGCCTGAAACAGACGGGCGTGACCGACTTCGTCGTCCTCGAGAAGGCCGCGTCGGTCGGCGGCACGTGGCGCGACAACCATTACCCCGGGTGTGCATGCGACGTGCAATCGCACGTCTATTCGTTCTCGTTCGCGCCGAACCCGCGCTGGACGCGCATGTTCGCGCCGCAGCCGGAGATCCGCGCGTATCTCGAAGACTGCGTGCAGCGCTTCGGCGTCGGCCCGCACCTGCGGCTGAATCACGAATTGCAGCGCGCCGAATACGACGAAGCCGCGCAACGCTGGCGCCTCACGTTCGCGAACGGCAAGCGGCTGTCCGCGCGCGTGCTGGTGTCGGGGATGGGCGGCCTGTCGCGCGCCGCGCTGCCGGCGATTCCCGGTGTCGAAAACTTCCAGGGCCGTGCGTTCCATTCACAGCAGTGGGATCACGACTACCCGCTCGAAGGCAAGCGCGTCGCGGTGATCGGCACTGGCGCGAGCGCGATCCAGTTCGTGCCGCAGATCGCGCCGCGCGTGAAGGAACTCGCACTGTTCCAGCGCACGCCGCCGTGGATCATGCCGAAGCCCGACCGTAACCTGAGCGGCTTCGAGAAATGGCTGTTCCGCACGCTGCCGTTCACGCAGAAGCTCGTGCGCAGCGGCATCTACTGGATGCTCGAATCGCGCGTGCTCGGCTTCGCGATCCATCCGTCGCTGATGAAGAACGTGCAGAAGCTCGCGCTGCGCCACATCCGCAAGCAGATTCCCGATCCGGAGCTGCGCAAGGTGGTCACGCCGAACTACACGCTCGGCTGCAAGCGCGTGCTGATCTCCAACGACTACTACCCGGCGCTGTCGCGCAAGAACGTCGACGTGATCACGACCGGCATCGACCATATCGAAGCCGACGCGGTCGTGACGACCGACGGTAAGCGCCATGAAGTCGACTGCCTGATCTACGGCACCGGCTTCCAGGTGGCCGACCCGTATCCGCGCGGCGCGATCATCGGCCGCGGCGGCCTCGATATCGTCGACGCGTGGCGCGACGGCGCGCACGCGTATCTCGGCACGACGCTGCCCGGCTACCCGAACTTCTTCATGATCGTCGGCCCGAACACGGGCCTCGGCCACAACTCGATGGTGTTCATGATCGAGTCGCAGATCGAATACATCCTCGGCGCGCTGCAGGCGATGCGCCGCGAGCGCGCGGAGGCGATCGAGGTGCGCCCGCTCGTCGAGGCGCAGTTCAACAGCGACCTGCAAGGCAAGCTGAAGAAGGCGATCTGGTCGACGGGCGGCTGCAAGAGCTGGTACCTCGACCCGCGCACCGGCAAGAACACGACGTTGTGGCCGGGCTTCACCTGGCGCTTCCGCCAGGCCACCGCGCACTTCTCGATCGCCGATTACCACGCGTATCGCGCACCGCACGACACGACCGCGCGGCCCGCCGCCGCGCCAGCCGCTTCCGCTTCCACGTCCGCCGAAGCGGCCTGAGTCAGACAAGGAGCCACGACATGAGAGATTTCGCCAACAAGGTCGCCGCGATCACGGGTGCCGGCTCGGGCATGGGCCGCGCGCTCGCGATCCAGCTCGCGCAGGCCGGCTGCCACGTGTCGCTCGCCGACAAGAACGGCGTCGGCCTCGCCGAAACCGAACGGATCGTCCGCGCGATCGCGCCGAACGTGCGCGTGTCGACGCGCGTCCTCGACGTCGGCGATCGCGACGCGATGTTCGCGTGGGCCGACGACACCGCGAAAGAGCACGGCAAGGTCAACCTGATCTTCAACAATGCGGGCGTCGCGCTGTCGAGCACGATCGAAGGCATGGAATACAGCGATCTCGAGTGGATCGTGAACATCAACTTCTGGGGCGTCGTGCACGGCACGAAGGCGTTCCTGCCGCACCTGAAGGCATCGGGCGACGGCCACGTGATCAACACGTCGAGCATCTTCGGGATCTTCGCGCAGCCGGGCATGAGCGGCTACAACGCGACCAAGTTCGCGGTGCGCGGCTTCACCGAATCGCTGCGCCAGGAACTCGACATGATGAAGTGCGGCGTGTCGGCCACCTGCGTGCATCCGGGCGGCATCCGCACGAACATCGCGCAGTCGAGCCGCGTCGCGAAGAACATGGTCGGCTTCATCGTCGAGAGCGAACAGCAAGGCAAGGACAGCTTCGAGAAGTTCTTCATCACGACCGCCGACGACGCCGCGCGCACGATCCTCGCCGGCGTGCGCAAGAACAAGCGCCGCGTGCTGATCGGCCGCGACGCGAAGGGCGCGGACTGGATGGCCCGCATCCTGCCGGCCGCCTACCAGGCGCTCGTCGTGCTCGCGACCCGCCGCGAGGCCGCGAAGGCCCGCCGTGCCGCACGCGGCACGCCGGCGCCGGCCCCGGTGCACGCCACCTACAACAATGCAGGCAATCAGGGAGAACAATCATGATGACACCGAACATGATGCCCGTGCGGCGCGACATCCGTTTCGCGCTGCCCCCCGAACGCGCGAAGGACTGGCACGTGCAGGGCGTGCCGGTCACGCACTTCATGAATGCGCTGTCGCTGCTGTTCCCGGCCGGCGAACGCTTCTTCATGGATTCGGTGCGCAACTACCGCGACCGGATCGAGGACCCCAGCTGAAGAAGCAGGTGATCGGCTTCATCGGCCAGGAANCGATGCACACGCGCGAGCACATCGAGTACACGACCTGCT
>NZ_BCPP01000755.1:0-3588 GCF_016586125.1 Burkholderia sp. E168m23 | reverse complement strand
GGCCGGCGCGATCGGGCGCGTGGTGTGGATCGGCCACGAGATGATCGACCAGCACCGTACCTTCATCGAAGCCGGCGCGATGGATCTCGCGATCGACCAGGACCCGGACGGACAAGCGATTTCCGCGCTGCAGCACGTGCTGCATGCGTGCGGCATCGTCGAACAGCCGCCGCCGGACGACCCGGTCGAATTCCGTGTGTTCTGTCCGGCGAACGTGAGGACGAGCGCATACCTGCAGGCGTGAATCCCGCCGTGCGGCGCACCGCGTGCGCACGATGAAAAAATCGACCGCGGCATGGGCGATTTTTCGTCAACGTTCGTCATGCAGCCCGCGCCGCGCATCCGTACATTGATCAGCCATCCACGGACAACGACGGACAGGAGACGATGGCTGAACCGATCCTCATCGGCGTGAACCTCGACGGCGTGCTCGAACACGACGGGCTGCCGCCGCCCACGCCCGCCGAGCGCTTCCGGAGGGTCGCCGCTGCCGGCGTGTTCGACTACATCGAAAAGAACCCGACGCGCGGCGAGGACCTGTCGCCGTATTTCGCGCTGGTCGATCGCCACGCGCTGCCGATCCGCGTGATCGGCGGCATCTGGTGCGCGGGCCGCGACGAAGCGCACGTCGCCGAGATCGTCGCGGCGGGTGCGCGGTTCGGCAGCACGGTGCTCAACTGCCAGCTACATGCGCGTCACGCGGACGGCCACCTGCTGTCGGACCGCGAAGTCGCCGATTTCTACCTGCGTGCGTACGCATCGGGCGAGCCGGTCGGCTGCCTGCCGAGCCTCGAAGTGCACGTCGACATGTGGAGCGAGGACTTCATGCGCGTGGCGCGCGTCGCGCGGCATGTCGAGCAGGCCGGCGCGCCGTTCCGTGTCACGCTCGATCATTCGCACCTGCTGTTCAAGATCGGCAACCGCGCCGAGCTCGACGCATCGGGCCTGCGCGAATCGGCCGACGGTGGCCACGCGCTGCTCGACCCGGCGTCGCCCGCCGCGATCTACGCCAACTGGATCGCGCGCGGCTGGGTCCGGCATGCGCATGCGCGCAGCGTGACGCCGAACAACCCCGAGAACCGCTGGATGCGCCGCGCGGACGGCAGCCCCGGCCGCGGCATCCAGTACCCGTTCGTCGCGCCCGCGCCGAGCGCGTATCACGGCGAATGGCGCGCGGATGCGCTGGACACGTGGAAAACCGCGCTGCGCCAGTTGCTGCGAACGCAGGCTCACGCGCGGCCGCCGCTGCTCGCGCAGATCAGCTGCGAGTTCATCCCGTTTCCCGACTACGGCGGCGGCGCGCGCTATTCGATCTTCGACAACAACGTCGCGTGCGCGCACTGGCTGCGCGACACGTGGCACGCACTTGCCGCGCGCACCGGCACCTGATTCGGACCCGCCCCACTCCAGCCTCAAGGACAGAACGACGATGCAAACCTTCCACTTTTCGCTGAACCGGATGAGCGCGCCGCGCTTGCCGCTCGACCGCTACGTCGCGCTGTGCCGGCGCCTTGGCGTCGACACGATCGAAATCCGCAACGATCTCGACGGCGTCGAGCTCGCCGACGGCACGCCCGCGGCCGCGGTCCGCGCGGCGACCGAAGGCGGCGGCGTGACGATCCTGACGATCAACGCGCTGCAGCGCTTCGAGCAATGGAACGCCGAGCGTGCGGACGAGGCGACCGTGCTGGCCGACTATGCGGCGCAATGCGGCGCGCGTGCGCTGGTGCTGTGCCCGACCAACAGCCACGGCGACACGCGCAGCGCGGACGCCCGCCATGCGGATCTCGTCACGGCGCTGAAGGCGCTGAAACCGATCCTTGAAGCCCGCGGCCTGCTCGGCTTCATCGAACCGCTCGGCTTCGAGGAATGCGCGCTGCGCCGCAAGTCGGACGCGGTGAAGGGCATCTACGCGGCGGCGGGCGAGCCGGTGTTCCGGCTCGTGCACGACACGTTCCATCATCACCTCGCCGGCGAGGACATCTTCTTCCCGAACCTGACGGGCCTCGTGCACATCTCGGGCGTCGAGGACGCCGACCTGCCGGTCGACCGGATGCGCGACGGCCACCGCGTGCTGGTCGGCGGCGCCGATCGGCTCGGCAACGTCCGGCAACTGCGCGAGCTGCTCGCGCGCGGCTACCGCGGCGCGTTGTCGTTCGAGCCGTTCGCGAGCGAAATCGCAGAAGCGGACGACATCGAAGACCGGCTGCGGGCGAGCATCGATTACGTGCGCGGCGAACTGGCCGATCGCTGAGCGGACCACCGTGACGGTGCGCGACCCACGCCGGTCGCGCACCGGCAAGACGAGAAAATCCACAGGAGAACGGAATGATCGAATTCGCTTTGTTCGGCGCGGGCAGGATCGGCAAGATCCACGCGGCGAATCTCGCGCGCCATCCGGGCGCAAAACTGAAGTACGTGATCGACCGGCATGCGCCGTCGGCGGAAGCGCTCGCCCGCACGCACGACGCGCAGGTCGCCGACGTCGAGCGCGCGCTCGGCGATGCGTCGGTGCGGGCCGTCGTGATCGCATCGAGCACCGACACGCATGCGGACCTCATCATCGCGGCCGCGAACGCGGGCAAGGCGGTGTTCTGCGAGAAGCCGGTCGACCTCACCGTCGAGCGCTCGCGTGCGTGCGCGGACGTCGTGCGGCGCACCGGCGTGACCTGCATGATCGGCTTCCAGCGCCGCTTCGACCCGACCTTCGCGGCGCTGAAGGCACGCGTGGAGCACGGCGAGATCGGCGCGCCGGAAATGCTGGTCGTCACGAGCCGCGATCCGGGCGCGCCGCCGGCCGATTACATCCGCAGCTCGGGCGGCATTTTCAAGGACATGCTGATCCACGACTTCGACGTGTTCCGCTGGATCCTCGGCGACGAAGCGCAGACGCTGCACGCGACGGGCAGTTGCCTGACCGATCCGGCCGTGCGCGACGCGGGCGACATCGATTCGACCGCCGTGACGATCCGCACGCGGCGCGGATTGCTGTGCCAGATCAACACGTCGCGGCGCGCGGCCTACGGCTACGACCAGCGCTTCGAACTGCTCGGCAGCCAAGGGATGCTGCAGGCCGGCAACGTGCGGCCGACCGAGGTGAGTGCCTGGCTCGCGGGCGGCATCGCGACCGACGTGCCGGAGCCGTTCTTCCTCGAACGCTACCGGCATGCGTATGCGGCCGAGATCGCGCACTTCGTCGACGCGCTGCGCGACGGCACGCCGGTCAGGACGACGATCGACGACGGGCTCGCCGCGCTCGAACTGGCCGAAGCCGCGATGACGTCGTGGAAAACGGGGCGCGTGATCGAGCTGTGACGCAGCAAACGGCGGCCGCGATCCGGGCAAGCGAGCCGCCGCTGCGCGAGCGGCGGCGCCCCGGCACGACCTGCCGCAACCCCACGGCGGCATCGGGCAAATTTGCCGCCACGTCACACGGCATGCGCGTGAAAGCACGTATGATGGCGAATCGATCGGCGTCGCCGATATCCCGCGTTTTCATCACCATGCTCGATCACCTCATCTGCGACTGCGACGGCGTGCTCGTCGACAGCGAAGTCATCGCCGACCGCGTGCTGCTCGACACGCTGT
>NZ_BCPP01000754.1:0-3589 GCF_016586125.1 Burkholderia sp. E168m23 | reverse complement strand
CTGCTGACCGACGCGCTCGCGCGCCCGGATCTGCCGATTGGCGATCTCGACTGGCTGCCTGCCGACGAACGCGCGCAGCTTTTCGCATGGAATGCGCCGGCCGGCGCGACCGAGGCCGAGCCGTTCGTACCGGTGCATGCACGCATCGCCACCCATGCGCACGCGCGGCCCGACGCACGCGGCGTCGCCGATATCGATCGCGCATTGACGCGCGGCGAAGTCGATGCCCGTGCGGCGCGCCTCGCGCGCCACCTGGTGGCGGCCGGCGTGCGCCCCGAGATGCGCGTCGGCGTCGCGCTGCAGCGCTCGGTCGACCTGCTCGTCGCGCTGATCGCGGTACTGAAGTCGGGCGCCGCGTTCGTGCCGCTCGATCCGGCGCATCCGCGCGAACGGCTCGCGCAGATCGTCGGCGATGCGAACATTGCGCACGTGCTGACCGACGCCGCGAGCGCCGCGTCGCTGCCCGACTTGCCTGAACTGCGCATCTGGCGCGCGGACGCAATCGATGCGCTCGACGAAGCCGCGCACGTCGCGCTGCCGGACGTGCTGCCCGGCCACGCGGCGTATGCGATCTACACGTCGGGTTCGACCGGCAAGCCGAAGGGCGTGATCGTCGACCACGCGTCGTTCGCGCTGCATTGCGCGGCGATCGCCGAGCGCTACGGCGCGGGTGAAAACGACGTGTTCCTGTTGTTCCAGTCGGTGAATTTCGACGGCGCGCACGAAGGCTGGTTTTCGCAATACATGTCGGGCGCCGCCGTGTCGGTGACGGCCGACGTGCTGTGGCCGCCCGCGCAGACCTGCGCGATGATGATCCGCGACGGCGTGACGATGACCTACGTGCCGCCCGGCTGCGCCGCCCAGCTCGCCGAATGGGCGCTCGCGCACGGCGCACCGCCGACGCTGCGTTCGCTGACCGTCGGCGGCGAGGCGACGTCGCGCGAGGCGTTCGCGATGCTGCGCCGCGCGCTGCCGAACGTGCGCGTGGTCAACGGCTACGGCCCGACCGAAACCGTCATCACGCCGACGCTGTGGATGTTCCGGCCCGGCGACGAGCTCGCGAAGCTCGGCGACGCCGCGTATCTGCCGATCGGCACGCTGGTCGGCGCGCGCACCGCGCACGTGCTCGACGCGCGGCTGCATCCGCTGCCGGTCGGCGTGATCGGCGAACTGTACCTGGGCGGCGAGGGGATCGGCGTCGCGCGCGGCTACCTCGACCGTCCGGCGCTGACCGCCGAGCGTTTCGTGCCCGATCCGTACGGCGCGCCGGGCGCGCGACTGTACCGTACCGGCGACCTCGTGCGGCGCCGCGCGGACGGCGTGTTCGATTTCATCGGCCGCGTCGATCACCAGGTGAAGCTGCGCGGCCTGCGCATCGAACTCGGCGAAATCGAAGCGCAGCTCGCCGCACACGATGCGGTGCGCGAAGCCTGCGCGGTCGTGCACGGGCAGGGCGCGCTCGCGCAGCTCGTCGCGTACGTCGAGCTGACCGCCGAAGCGCAGGCGGCCGCGCAGCCGGTCGAAGCCGCGACGCTCGACGCGCATCTGCGTCGCACGCTGCCCGATTACATGGTGCCCGCGCAACTGATCGTGCTCGACGCGCTGCCGCGCAACGCGAACAGCAAGGTCGACCGTGCGCGGCTGCCGGCGCCGGTGCGCGTCGAACGTGCGTACGAGGCGCCGCACGACGGCGACGAAGCCGCGCTCGCGGCGATCTGGTGCGACGTGTTGAACCTGGAGCGCGTCGGCCGCGGCGATCACTTCTTCGATCTCGGCGGTCATTCGCTCGCCGCCGTGCGTGTCGCGACGCGCGTGGCCGAACGGCTCGGCCGCGACGTGCCGGTGCGCGCGCTGTTCGAGGCGCCCGTGCTCGCGCAATACGCGCGGCAGGTGGCCGATGCGCCGCGCGCCGCGCATACCGGCGCCACGGCGCCGGGCGTCGCGGTGGCCAAACCGGACGCTCACGGCGTGTGGCCGCTGTCACCCGCGCAGCTCGGCCTGTGGTTCCTGTGGCGCGCGCAGCCGGACAGCGCTGCGTACAACATTCCGGTCGCGCTGCGTGTGCGCGGCCCGCTCGATGTCGATGCGCTGCGCGCCGCGTTCGCGGATGCGGCAGCCGAGCATCCGGCGCTGCGTGCACGGCTCGTCGCCCGCGACGGCGCGCTGCCGGGCCAACGGATCGACGCAGACGTTGCCGTCGACCTGCCGGTGATCGACCTGTCGGCCCAAACCGATGCGCTGGCCCGCGCGGCCGCGCTGACCGACGAGGATGCGCTCGCGCCGTTCGACCTCACGGCCGACGCGCCGCTGTGGCGCGCCCGCGTGTTGCGACTCGGGGCGGACGATCACGTGCTGTCGGTGACGATCCATCACATCGTATCGGATGGCGAATCGATCGAGCTGTGGCTCGACGCGGTGCGGGCCCGCTATGTCGCCCGCATGCAGCGCGGCGCCGCTCTGGTCGACGAAGCCGTCGAACCGGCCGCCCAACCGCTCGTGCTGCCCGCGCCATGCCATCCGGCGCGCGTCGCGTACTGGCGCGATGCACTCGCCGATCTGCCGTCGCGCGTGTTAGCCGCAGCGCACCGATGCGCCGGCCGTGCCGCAATGGCGTGCGGCCCGCATCGCGTTCGAATTCGATACGCAGCTGATTCGCGCCGCGCGCGACGCCGCGTCGGCCTCGCACGCGACGCTGCCGATGCTGCTGCACGCGGCGCTCAACACCGCGCTGTTCCGCGCGACGGGCGCGGCCGACCAGCCGGTCGGCGTGCTCGCGTCGACGCGCGAACTCACGGGCGACGCGGCGCGTACCGCGCTGGGCCTCTTCATCAACTCGGTCGTCGTGCGCACGCGGATCGACCCGGCCGCGCGCCGCGCCGACGTGCTGGCGCAAGTGCGCGACACGGCGCTCGCCGCGTATGCGCATGCCGACGTGCCGTTCGCCGACGTCGTCGCCGCGCTGCGCGCGCCGCGCGCCGCGCAGGCCAATCCGCTGTTCCAGGTGATGTTCAACTACCTGCGCCCGACCGGCGCGACCGCACGCGACTGGGCCGGCCTGTCGCTGGCCGAATTCGACGACGTGCGCCATCGCGTCGTGTTCACGCTGGAGCTGGACGTCGTCGAGCATCCGGACGGCCGCGTGAGCGCCGCGTTTTCGTATGCAGATGAACTGCTCGCGCGCGATTTCGTCGACGCGCTCGTCGATCTGTATCACGACGAAGTCGCGCGTTTCGCCGGCGCGTCGGAAGCGGCGCTCGGTGCACCGGATGCGCAAGCAGCCAAGCACACTGCGTTCGACGCGCGCACCAATGGCGCAACCCGGCCGAACGCAACGCCGTCGCATGCCGCCGCCGCGCTCGCCGCGCTGTGGTCGGACACGTTCGCGACGGCCGCCCCCGAGCCCGATGCGGACCTGTTCGAAGCCGGCGCGACGTCGTTCGACGTCGTGCGCTTCGTCGACGCGGCCGGCCGTGCCGGCCATGCGCTGACGGTGGCCGACGTGTTCGCGGCACCGACGCTCGCGGCGCTCGGCGCGCGGCTCGATGCGCACGCGGAAACGGGACAGGAGGCGCGCCATGCTGGCTGAAGT
>NZ_BCPP01000753.1:0-3598 GCF_016586125.1 Burkholderia sp. E168m23 | reverse complement strand
AAGCCCTTCGTGTGCGGATGGATCTTCAGGTCGAGCGATTCGTCGCGCAGGTTGATCGGGCCGTCGACGTTGATGAGCGCGTCGTCGGTATCGAGCGCGAAGACCTTCGGGTCGAGCATGCCGTCGGTCGCGACGAAATCGATCGCCGCGCAATTGATGTTGACGTCGCGGTTGCCGAACAGTTTCTCGTAGACGACGTTCGCGACGTTCAACCCCGCGGCCTCCATCAGCAGGCGGCTGATGCGACCGTTGGTGATGAGCGCCTTCACTTCGCCGGTCGACGTCGCCGCGAGCGCGGCCGGCGAATTGCCCGTTGCCGACAGCGACGCGTCGCCGTTGATTTCGCCGAACGCCGACTGCATCACCTTCTGCGTCGGGAACAGCTGCTTGAGCTTCAGATGCCGCGCGGCCAGCGTGAAGCGGCCCTTGAGCGGCGTGCGGCTGCCGTCGAGATGCGCATTCGTCGCGAGCGTGCCGCCCGCGACGCCGAACTGCAGCGGCTCCAGCGTCAGCACGCCGTCCTGCATCAGAATGTGCGTGTACAGGTTGGTGATCGGCAGGTCCGCGCTCTTGATCAGCTTGCGGCCGGTGAACTTCACGTCTGCATCGATCGCGCTCCACCGTTCGGTGCGGAACGCCGCGACCGGCAGCACGCGGTCGGGCGGCTGGCGCGTCGTGTCGCCGCGCTTCTTCTTGCTCGCGGCCGAGTCGGCGCCGATCACCGGCGCGAGATCGGAGAACTGCAGCAGGTTCGACACGAGTTCGCCCGACAGCTTCGGCCGCGGCTCGCGCTGCGCCCAGGTGAGCGTGCCGCCGAGATCGCTGCCGCCGACGCGACCGTTGAAGTTCTCGTAGCGGAAGGTGCTCGCATTCGGCTTGAAGTTGCCGATCAAGCGCCCTTCGGTCGCGTAAGGCGGCGTATCGGGCAGCGTGATGCCGGTGAGCTGGTAAAGGTGCGACATCGACGTGCCCTGCAGCCACAGCCGCAGGTCGAGCGCCGCGAGATGCCTCGGATCGGTCAGCGTGCCGACAATCGCGAGCCGCGTATCGCCCGCCTTCACGTCGGCCTGCAGCGGGAACGGCTGCGACGTATCCTGGATCGCGAGCACGCCGCCGACCTTGCCGGTGCCGCTGATCGGCACGTTCTTGTAGCGGCCGTCGACCTTCAGCCCGAACGCGTAGGTGGGGCCGGACGGCTTCGCGGGCGCCGCGGCGCCGCTCGCGCCGGACGCGGCAGCGGCCGCCGACGCGGAAGGCGCGGACGAAGCGGATGAACCGGACGAACCTGACGCAGCCGAAGCAACGCCGCTCGCAGCCGACGCACCCGAGGCCGCGACCGCACTCGCCCCCGACTCGCCCGACGCGGCTTGCGCATCGGCCTTCGCGCCCAGTTGCGCGGCGCCATGCTTGCCGACGCGCTGCGCCGACGCCGCACGCGAGGTCTGCTCCTGCTCCTTCAGCACGTCGCCGAGCGGAATCGGCTGCCCGAGCGTATCGATCGCGACGGTCAGGTCGGCCTTCGTGATCGCATCGCGATACGTGACGGTGCCCTTCGCGAAACCGAAGCTGTCGAGCCGCACCTTCCACCGCGAAGGCTGCGACGATTGCTTGAACTGGAAGGTCCACGTATTGCTGCCGTCCGCGCGCCGTTCGAGATCGACGGCAGGATTCACGACGTCGATCGACGGGATGACGATTTCATGCGCCAGCAGCGGCAGGAGCGCGAGATCGAAGTGCGCGGCATCGAGCGTGACGAACTTGGGCGCCTGCGCCCAGTCGGGATTGCCGATCTCGAGTTGCGTGGCGGAGAAGCTCGGCCAGGGCACCCATGCACGCCAGCCGGTCTCGCCATCGGGACGACGCCAGCCGACCTTGAGATCGCCGTTGATCGCGAACGGGCGGCCGAGCGCGGTACTCACCTGTTCGTTGACCCACGGTTTCGCGCGGTTCCAGTCGAACGTGAAGATAAAGATGCCGGCCGCCGCGATGAGCACCGCGACGATACCGACGATCCATGCAGCCGATTTGCCGATGGCTCGGGTTAGCGTCATGGCGGTTCCGTTGTTGTTCTGAAGCGTTGCCGCGCCATGCCGGGCCGCTTGCGTGGACGAACGGCGCACGACAACTGCGGCTTTTCAATCGGTATTATGGCGCACGACATGGCGGCCTTTCGGCGCCATTAACGCTTTTTTTCACTTTTGACATGACCTCCCCCACCGGCCTCATCGACGCGCAGCACATCACGCGGCGCGACGCCAGCAGCGGCAAGACGCTGCTCGCCCCGACCGATTTCAGCCTCGCCGCGGGATCGCGAATTGCTATCACCGGGCCATCCGGGTCGGGCAAGAGCGTGCTGCTGCGCGCGCTCGCGCTGCTCGATCCGCTCGACGGCGGTCACATCCTGTGGCGCGGCCGGCGGATCCGGCGCAGCGCGATTCCGCGCTATCGGCGCAGCATCGCCTATGTCCGCCAGCGCCCCGCGCAGATGGACGGCACCGTCGAAGCGCAGTTGCGCTACCCGTATTCGCTCGCGATCTATCGCGACGTCGCGTTCGACCGCGCCCGCGCCGAAGCGCTCGCCGCGCAGGCCGGCCGCGGCGCCGGTTTTCTCGACAAGCGCGCGAGCGACCTGTCCGGCGGCGAAGCGCAGATCACCGCGCTGCTGCGCGTGCTGCAACTCGATCCCGACGTCCTACTGCTCGACGAGCCGACCTCCGCCCTTGATCCCGAATCGGCGCGCGCGATCGAAGCGCTCGTCGGTGCGTGGTTCGACGCGGCGCCCGATGCGCGCGCCTACATGTGGATCTCGCACGATCCGGCCCAGGCCGCGCGAATCGCCACGATGCGGCTCGTGATGCAGGCCGGCGTCCTGCACGCGGCCAACCCGACGGAGGCTGCGCAATGAGCCCGGCACTGCAGGACCTGAGCCTCGTCGACGTCGGCATCGCCGCCGCGCTCGTCGCCGTCAACGGTGCGATCTCGGCGGCGCTGTCGCTCGGCCTCGGCCGCAAGCTCGCGCTCGCGGCGGTGCGCACCGTCGTGCAGTTGCTCGCGATCGGCTACGTGCTCGGCTGGGTGTTCGGCCATCCGCACTGGTACGTCGTGCTGCCGCTCACCGCGCTGATGACGCTGATCGCCGGTTTCGCCGGCGCGGGGCGCGGCAAGCGCACGTATCGCGGCCAGCGCATCGACAGCATCGCGTCGATCTGGTTCAGCAGCTGGTTCGTCGCGGCGGTCGGCCTGTTCGTCGTGATCCGCATCCATCCGTGGTTCGCGCCGCAATACGCGATCCCGATCCTCGGGATGATTCTCGGCAATACGCTGACCGGCGTATCGCTCGGCGTCGAGCGGATGATGGAAGAGCTCACCGCGCGCCGCGATCGTGTCGAAACCGCGCTCGCGCTCGGCGCGACGCGCTGGGAGGCCGCGCAGGATGCCGCGCGGCAGGCCGTGCGCGCCGGCATGCTGCCGACGCTGAACCAGATGGCGGTGGTCGGCGTCGTGAGCCTGCCGGGCATGATGACGGGCCAGGTGCTGGCCGGCCAGTCGCCGCTGCAGGCCGTGCGTTACCAGATCGTGATCATGTTCCTGATCGCCG
>NZ_BCPP01000752.1:0-3605 GCF_016586125.1 Burkholderia sp. E168m23 | reverse complement strand
GATTCCGGATTACGACAATCCGGGCACGTATTTCGTCAGCGATGGTGGCCGCCGCGTGCGGGCGCTGAAGGAAGCGAACAAGGAGTCGGTCAAGGCGATCGTGATCGACGTGCCGATCGGCATCCAGAGCTACAAGCTCGGCTACGACCTCAACGTTCAGCGCGATTCGCAGACGGTGTTCGACAACGCGGTCGTGTGGCGCCGCTTCCTCGACGACAAGCATTTCCAGAGCCAGAAGGAGCTCTCCGAGCATCTCGGCCTCGACGAGTCGACGGTGGCCGTCGCGCTGTCGATCGGCAAGTTGCCGGAAGCGATCATGCAGGAAATGGTCGCGCGTCCCGATCGCTTCGGGTCGAACATGGCGTATCAGGTCGGTCGCTATCACAATGCGCGCGGCACCGAGGCCACGCTGCGACTGATCAACAAGATCGTGTCGGACGATCTCAGCACACGCCAGGTGTCGGACATCGTCAAGGGCCGCGTCGCGGCACAGGAGACGCCGAAGGCCGCGGGCCGTCAGCGCTATGCGCAGCGTCTCGAGATCAAGCTTGGCGGCAAGTCGGTCGGCGACCTGAAGTCGTATGGCGAAGACCGCATCGAACTGCGCCTGCGTGGCCTCCCGAAGGACAAGCGCGACGCGATCCTCGAGCAGCTCGAGCGAATGCTGTTGTCGGAGTAAGGGAAACGGCCGGCAAGGCCTGGTGAGGCCGCCGGCCCTGCCCGATCAGGGGTGGGGACCGGCGGTGGCCCGTCAGCGGGCCTGAGCGGGCCTCAAGCGGCCCGCGACTGGTTCAGCGTGAACGACAGCAGGTCACCGTCCGTCGGCTCGCCCCAGGTCTTCTGGGCCAGCCAGTCGAAAAAGGCCGTCTCGGCCAGCTTGGAATCGAGGCCGCGCTTGCGCCAGTCGTCGCGCAGATGCGAGCCCATCGTCGGCAACGCCTCCGACTCGAACGACTCGCGCGCCACTTCGCGCTCCGCGTCGCCCTGCTCTTCGTACAGCACCTTCGCTTCCTTGCGGCGGAACGCTGCGAACTCGCTCAGCAAGCGCGCCTTCAGATCGTCCGGCTGCGCAGCCGCAACCTTCGCGGAAGGCGTGCCGGCCGGCAGCGCGTCGACCGACTCCACCGGCGGCGCATAACCCTTCTTCAGCGCGTCCTTGAACAGCGCCGGCGCGCTCCGCACCGGCGGCAGCGTCGTGCTGCGCATCCGCTGCTCGGTCATCTGCAGCGCGGCACGAATCCGGTTTTCCTCGCTGTCCGCATAGAGCGTCTGCGCTTCCTTCAACGGGATTCCCAGCTTCACCATCCGGTCGACCAGCGTGCTGTCGAACACGTTCGGGTGTTCGTCGAGCGCGAGCATCGGCTGCTTGCGCTCGGTCACGCGGAACTGGATCTCGGCCACCCGACGCCCTTCGCGGTGCTCGATCAGCTCGACGAAGATGTTGGTGACCGCGTTGACTTCCGCGATCGCGGGACGCAGGTAGTCGCGCTTGAAGTACTTGTACTCGCGCTTCGCTTCGTCGCCGGCTTCCGTGTCGGGCGTGCCCGACAGGATCGGCCGCCACCATTCCCACGGCTCGCGCATCGTCAGGTGGCTCGGGTTCGTCAGGTAGCGCACGCAGATCTCGTACAGCGCGAGACCGGCGCTGCTGCGCAGCTGGCTCTGGAACTGCAGGCTCAGCCGCGCATACTGGACCGGGTCGAGCAGCTTCTTCTTGATCTTCGGCGCGAACGAGAATTCGACCCACACGCGGCGGGTGGTCGGGTCCTCGAGAATTTCCGCATCGGCGATCAGCGTGGAGATCCCCCACTTGCGGCCCGGCTTCTGGCTCGACGTCCCCGTGCTCCATTCGACCTGCACCGACACCATGCGGCGCAGGTGTTCCTTCACCAATGCGGTGTCGTTCGAATCGAAAGCGGAGTTCGCGACGATGTCCGACAGCAGCGCGCGATATGTATCGCCCGAGTCGTCGGCCTGCTGCGCGACGGCCAGCAGGACATTGAACAGCTTGCGAGTGAGGAGCGTGATCTTGCCGCTCTTCGGCTGAATGGCGATCGCCTCGACGGCCTTTCGCAATTCGGCTGAACTGGCACTCACCACATCCACATCGGTTTTCTTGGCGCGCTTCGTCGTGGCCATACGTCGGGTCGGAGGAGAAGTTTCCCGGAAGGATAGCGCCTGCGGTGATGTGCGTCCAGAACGACATGCTCACCATAGCCGGTGAAGCGTGCCGGCAAAACGGCACTCACCCGAACAGCTCCCGAAAACGCTCACCGGTCCGCCAGTGCGGCGTTCCGGACTCTTCCAGACGTGCCGCGGCATGCGCCGATTCACAGAATTTCACCTGTGCGCGACACGTGCGAAATTGGCTCCCGTATCGGCTCACCTTTCGATTTGTCGTAATTTTGCGACTGCGCAGACGTGAGTTCGACACAGGGCCGCGATTGCACCTCACCGCACCTTTTCCGACTGTGCCGATCGGCCTGTATGCATGTACAGGCGCGGGTCGCCGAGATATCGATCTGGCTTCGACACATGGAAAAGCGCGGTCGAAACCGGCATGCGCGGCCCGATCAGTGCCTATTTGGCCGGGCCGGGCGCGCATTGTACAGCGCGCAGATCGTATCCGGTCCCGAAAATACTCACCTCAAGCACAGCATGTTGATTCATCCGGGTGCCGACGAAGGCCCGACACACGGGCGACCGGCTGCCAATGACTCCCGAAAACACTCACCTCAACGAAAAAAATGCGGCACAGCAACGGGTACGGAAATGGCTCCCGAAAAATCTCACCGTAACCGCCGCGGTATCAAAAATCCCAATCTCTTCCGATACTTATGCACAAAAGGCATTTGGCTGTGCATCGCCAGGAGCCCCCGAAAAGCCTCACCTTTCGACGGGTATCCTTCATACGACAACCGTATGTCGCCCCCCGAAAACTCTCACCTGTGCCAAAAAGTGGCACAGCAAAAACGAGATTTCTTCCAGTCCTGGCGGGCTTTTCGACGAATTCCGCCCCTCACAGGTCCCGAAAAACCTCACCTTTGACCATTTTTTCAGCAAATACGTCTCCCGGAAAACCTCACCTGTAAGCCAAGTCGGAGCCTGTGATCCATGCCCCGAAAAAGCTCACCTTAAGGCGAACGGGGCAGGAAAACCCGGATTTCCCTCCCGAAAAGTCTCACCTTTGGGGCATCACAGGCCCAGGAGAGCACTTTTGCTGTGCAAAATGGCGTCCACTTCCCGCAAATCCTCACGGCAAATTTCCGTGGAGTCCCGTGGAACCTCACCTTTCGCCAAATTTGCCCAAAAGATGGGCAGAATCGGGGCGCGAAGCAGGTCCTGCAAATTCTCACCTATGTCTGCACAGGCAGAAAACTGTGAAGTCAGGCACAGCGCGGCTTCTACGGCTGTGTGGCCCCGAAAACCCTCACCTTCAGGAAAACGTGTGTTTTACTGTGATCCCGAATCCGCTCACGACCCTTCCTGCAACGGCTCACGCAGCTCCCTGAACCCCATCACGTCAGCTCCCGCAGAAGATCACCTTGGCTCCCGTAAAACTTCACCTTGTCGGCCGGAGAGCCTTGCAGCATAAGGCTGTGCCG
>NZ_BCPP01000751.1:0-3608 GCF_016586125.1 Burkholderia sp. E168m23 | reverse complement strand
AAAATTACTGCTTCTTCCAAGATTGGTTGTGCTGCGAAGCCAGCACAACAACGCTCTTTGCCTGATGACCATAGCGAGTCGGTCCCACCCCTTCCCATCCCGAACAGGACCGTGAAACGACTCTACGCCGATGATAGTGCGGATTCCCGTGTGAAAGTAGGTAATCGTCAGGCTCCCTAAGCCAGAAACCCCCGCCCGAACAGGCGGGGGTTTTTGCATTGGCGCGGCGGAAATGTGCATGGCGGGGTGAAGCCTTACCAAGGCTACTGCATTAGCACCTCACCCACGCCATCAATCACAGCATCCCATTCCCTCAATCGCTTCTATCTCCGGCGATTCAATTGCTTATTGATCGTATCTTCAATCAAGATGCAATTTCTTCTCCGCAACTGTGTCGTCCGGATGACCTGCCCCCGGTTTTAGTCCGAACTGCAGTTAGAGTCCGAGGTTAAAAACTGCTGCTTCGCGTCGTGCGCCCGGGCGAACTGCGCAGGCGTCAGATAGCCGAGCGAACTATGAGGCCGCTCGGTGTTGTACTCGATACGCCATTCCTCAATCAGCCGCTTGGCGTGGCGCATCGAGACGAACCAGTGCTCGTTCAGGCATTCGTCGCGGAACCGCCCGTTGAAGCTCTCGATATAGGCATTCTCCACCGGCTTGCCAGGCCGAATGAACGACAGCGTGACGCCGGCTTCGTAGGCCCATGCATCCAGCACCTTACCAGCGAATTCCGGCCCGTTGTCGACCGTGATGGATGCGGGTAAGCCTCGCATCTCCTTGAGCCGCTCGAGCACTTGCTGCACTCGTAGGCCCGGCAGCGAAGTATCGACCTCGATGGCCAAGCACTCGCGCGTGTAGTCGTCGACCACGTTCAGGCATCGAAACCGCCGACCATAGGCCAACCCGTCAGAAACGAAGTCCATCGACCAGCTCTGATTCGGGCCTGTTGGCAACGGCAGCGGCGTGCGCTCGACAGCCGCAATACGCTTGCGTCGCCGCTTGCGCACGCTCAGCCCCGCCTTGCTGTACAGGCGCTAGATGCGCTTGTGGTTGGCGAAGCAGCCATCCCGCTGCAACAGCACGTGAATCCGGCGATAGCCGTATCGGCGCTTCTGCGCGGCGATGGCCATCATCCGGCCAGTCAGCGCTTCGTCGTCAACTCGGCGGCGTGATTCGTAGTGGAACAGCGAGCGCGAAATCCCTACCAGCCCGCAGGCTCGGGTAACACCCATGGCACGTTCGGTCATCAATATCCGGACCGCTTCGCGCTTGGCCTGCGGGCTTGCTACTTTCGAGCCAGCAGGTCCTTCAGCGCGGCGTTGTCGAGCATTGATTCGGCCAACAGGCGCTTGAGCTTGTTGTTCTCCTGCTCCAGTTCCTTCAGGCGCTGCGCTTCGGAGACCGTCATCCCGCCGAACTTCGCTTTCCAGTTGTAGTAGGTCGCTTCCGAGATGCCGTACTTGCGGCACAGCTCCGCCGGCTTCAAGCCAGCCTCGGCTTCCTTCAAGATGCCGATGATCTGTTCTTCGGTGAATCGCTTTTTCATTGCCGTTCCTCTCTGGAACGGACTCTACACCGTCACCGTACTAAACGCGGGGAGCAGGTCAAAATGAACCTCGCCTATCGGGTGTCTGTCGCCAGCAATTGGTGTTGCTGAAGCCCGCCTCTGGTTCGCTGGTGGCCATCAGAGCCGCAACGGGAACCCGCGTTGGCAACCGCCCACGGCTATCCTCCCTCCGGCCTTGCTCGACGTCGACCGCGATCAGCCATGCCTAGCCCTCACCATCTGATAGTCAGTCAACCGGTGATGATCGTCGGCTTATGAGGTGCATCTTCTGCCAAAATTTCCATATCTCGTGTGGCAGCGGGATGCGTCTTGCATTCGATCCGCCTTCCACGTGTTGTTGGCAAGAGCGGACAGGAAGTCACCGCACCGGCTCCCCTTGTCGCATGAATCCGCGCGACTGAACGCCAGCAGAGCCGCGACATTGCCATTAAGCGCCATTGGATCTAACGGGTCATATCTCGTCGAAAGAGCCCCATCGAGGAGTGCCGCACGCGCTTGAGCCGCGGCAAGAAGCGACTCGACCAACAGGCTGGCCGCACTGCGGCATGTTGCGGGTCTGGCGAGATCCAAAATCGGCGCGGCTCTCCATCGTCTTGGGGAGCGTGAGGTGTGGCAAGGGTTACGTAGAATCCGACACGGAGAATCGCGTTCAGTTGGACGAGACGGCGCATAAAAGCGGTCGCGATATCGCGTGTACGCCGAAGATCTGCTGCGATGAGCGACCACGTACTGACGTGAGCCGGTTGCACGACGAGATGCGTCGGTGCCAAGCAGCAGCATTCGACGCGGCAGCAGCAGGGTCGTAGGGATGCCTGGACCTGGCGCGCGTCGTCGGCTATAGCGCATGCGTAGAGAATCGCCGGATTCATCCTGCGGGACGTGGTCGGGCCACGGCATCTCGATTCATCGGTCGTGCTGCGCAAGCCGACGTGCGCCAAACCCGGGCATCCCACATCAGGCGTCTGCTTCACCATTGATACTTGCCCGGCGTCGAGTATGCCCTTGGCGCTGCGCGGTGGGGCCGTAAGCAGGGCCTGGCTGTCGGACCGTCACCAGCGGGGACCCGGCAGGCGCTATAGGCTCTTCCGGCGCCGCGGCATGTGCCGTTGCAACCACGAGGATTGCCATTACAGAAAACGCGGACGCAGGGAGACTTGTACCGCCGGCTGGAGGGTGACTCGAGACGGTATCGTGCCCTCCGGTGAAGTCGTCGAACGCAGCTGAGCGAATTCGGTGGTGGAGCTGGGAGAGGTGGGCGGAAGCCGCGTCAGCACGGGGCACCGGGAACCAAGAAGGCGCTGCCCTCGCCGCTCGCTAAAACCTCTATTTCCCGCCGGAAACGCCACCGAGCCTCCCGCGAACCATCGACATCCGAGCTCGCCGAACCCGCCCGGCACGAAATTTGCCGAAATTTTGTGTCTATCCGCTTGGCATTGTGTGAAAGAGGCCGTATGATGGCGGTCTTTCGTTTTCAGCGCTGATGCAGATCGGCGTTGAGGGCGGAGTCTGACGAAGATGTGGCGCCGATCGGCAACATCTCGCGCTTGCCTTAGCCGGGCGAGAGCGGGGTCGGCGGGAAGCAGAAGTCGGGAAGAAAGTGAAAATAATCTTCCGGATGTGCTTGACAGGAGTGCGATGCACCCCCATAATCGTCAGTTCTCTACGGAGGGGTGCCCGAGTGGCTAAAGGGGGCAGACTGTAAATCTGTTGGCTTACGCCTACGTTGGTTCGAATCCAACCTCCTCCACCAAGATATCAGCGCAGTGAGCGGTAAGGAATCGTTAGTGGCCCGTGCGGGTGTAGCTCAATGGTAGAGCAGAAGCCTTCCAAGCTTACGACGAGGGTTCGATTCCCTTCACCCGCTCCAGACCGCTAAGTTGAAGCGTAGCGCCCATGTGGCTCAGTGGTAGAGCACTCCCTTGGTAAGGGAGAGGTCGGCAGTTCGATCCTGCCCATGGGCACCAGCAGTAAAAAGTCAGTGTCTTGTTTGCGCGCGGCGCAACCTGTGAAATTCCTTTTGGGAGTCGAAAATGGCCAAGGG
>NZ_BCPP01000750.1:0-3615 GCF_016586125.1 Burkholderia sp. E168m23 | reverse complement strand
GGCACGCCCGAGCAGATCGTCTCGTTCCGCGAGACGTGGATCGAACGCGGCACGCGGATGATCGAGTCGCTGGGCCTGCCGAATGCGATCGATCTCGCGAACGACCCGTTCTTCGGACGCGGCGGCAAGATCGTCGCGGACAGCCAGCGCGAGCAGAGCCTGAAGTTCGAGCTGCTGATCCCGATCGAGCACGACGATCGCCAGACCGCGTGCCTGAGCTTCAACTACCACATGGACCACTTCGGGCTGCTGTGGGACATCCGCACCGCGACGGGCGACGTCGCGCACACGGGCTGCGTCGGCTTCGGCCTCGAGCGGCTCACGCTCGCGCTGTTCCGCCACCACGGCTTCGACATCGACGCATGGCCGCAAGCAGTTCGCGACGTGCTGTGGGGCACGCGATGAGGTTCGTTTCCCGCGACGGCGAAGACGCGTCGTTCGAGAGCGTGCGCCACCGCGCGCGCCACTACCGGCCGCACCCGCTGCACAGTCAGGAGATGGTCTGGAAACAGACCAACTGCTACGTCGACATGTGGCTCGAGGTGCTCCGGTGGTGGGGCCTCAATCCGTACGCGGCGCTGCCGTTTACGATCGCGCTCGATTTCGAGGGCGACCAGTTCACGTTCTTCAAGTTTCCGCACGACGAGCTGGAGCGGCTCTACGGGATCGTCGTGCAGGAACATTCGATCTACGAGCCGCTCGACCAGCACATCGAGACGCAGGTCGCACGCGGCCACCTGATGATCGTCGAGGTCGATGCGTGGTTCCTGCCCGATACGCGCGGCAGCAGCTACCGCACCCAGCACACGAAGACGACGATCGGCATCGACGCGATCGACCGCGCGAAGCACCAGATCGGCTACTTCCACAACAGCGGCTATTACGTCGCCGAGGATTTCGACTACAACGGGCTCGTCGGCGGCAGTTCGCCGATGACGCTGCCGCCGTACGTCGAATGCGCGAAGCGACGCTTTGCGCCGCTCGACGAGCGCGCGCTCTGCGAAGCGTCGCTCGCCGCGTTGCAGCGCCACCTGCGGCGCCTGCCGGTCGTCGATCCGATCGCGGCGTTCCGTCGGCAGTTGCAGGCCGACGCGCCCATCCTCGCGGAGGCGCCGCTCGAGCACTTCCATGCGTATTCGTTCAATTCGGTGCGTCAGCTCGGCGCGAATTTCGAACTGTTCGGCCACTATGCGCGCTGGCTGCAGGCGAGCGGCTGCACCGGGCCGTTCGCCGAGATCCGCGCCGCGTGCGATCGCATCGCGTCGGAGGCGATGGTGCTCGAATTCCGGCTCGCGCGCGCGTGCGCACGCGGCAAGGAAGAACGCGGCGATTCGACGCTCGAAGCGATCGAGACCGCGTACGGCGACCTCGTCGCGTGCGCGCGGCAGATCGGTGCGCCGCTGCGGCACGTGACGCCCGTGCGCTACGACACGGAGCCCGTGTCGGCCATGCGGTGACGCGCGCGCGCCCCCTGCCCGCGTGGTCGATGCTGGCGACGGCCGCGGGCGCCGTGCAGGACCCGCGCGACCTCCCTGCCGACGACGGCGGCTGGATCGCGGCGCCGGTGCCCGGCACGGTCGCGCAGGCGCTCGCGCTGGCCGGCCGGCTCGACGAAGCCGCGTCGCTCGACGAGCGCGACCACTGGTACCGCCTCGAGCTGCGCGGGCGCGGGCCGCGCATCCTGCGCTTTCACGGCCTCGCGACGCTCGCGCAGGCCTGGCTCGACGACACGCCGATCCTCCATTCCGACAGCATGTTCGTCGCGCACGACGTGCCCGTGTCGCTCGACGGCACGCACCGGCTGACGATCTGTTTCCGCGCACTCGCGCCGCACCTGCGCGACGCACGCGCACCGCGCCGGGCGCGCTGGCGCACACGGCTGGCCGAGCCGGCCGGGCTGCGCACGATCCGCACGTCGCTGTTCGGGCACATGCCGGGCTGGTTTCCGCCGTACGTGCCGACCGGCCCGTGGCGGCCCGTCGACGTGCTCGATCCGGCCGACGGGCCCGTTCTCTCCGATTGCAAACTGCAGGCACGCGTCGAAGGCGACACGGGCTGGCTCGATGCGGAACTGACGTTCGCCGCGCCGCTGCCCGACACGTTCGCGGCGCGGCTGTCGTGCGGCGAACATCACGCGACGCTCGAACGGGCCGGCGCCGACCGGCTGCGCACGAGCGTCGCGATCCCCAACGTGCGCCGCTGGTGGCCGCATACGCATGGCGAACCGGCGCTCTACGAGATCGCGCTGCATATCGGCGCTACGCGCCGGCCGCTCGGCTCGACGGGTTTTCGCACGATCGAGATCGATCCCGGCGCCGACGGCAAGGGGTTCGGACTGCGCATCAACGGCGTGCCCGTGTTCGCGCGCGGCGCATGCTGGAGCAGCGCCGCGCCGCTCGCGCTGCACGCGGACGACGCGACCTACGGCTACCTGCTCGGGCTCGCCCGCGACGCCGGTTTCAACATGATCCGCGTCGGCGGCACGATGACCTACGAGGCCGACGCATTCCACGCGGCGTGCGATCGGCTCGGGCTGCTGGTGTGGCAGGACTTCGGTTTCGCGAACTTCGATTACGCGCTCGACGATCCCGCGTTCGCGGCCAACGTCGATCGCGAAGCGAGCCAGTTCCTCTCGCGTCGCGGCGCCTCGCCGTCGCTTGCGGTGCTGTGCGGCGGCAGCGAGATCGCGCAGCAAGCCGCGATGTCGGGGCTCGGGCCGAAGCAGCGCTTCCTCGAATTGACGGCCGACCGGCTGGCCGGCCACGCCGCCGCGCACCGCCCCGATGTCCCTTACGTGCCCGATTCGCCCGACGGCGGTGTCCTGCCGTTCACGCCGCGCGAGCGCGTGTCGCACTACTACGGCGTCGGCGCGTACCTGCGTCCGCTCGACGACGCGCGCCGCGCGGACGTGCGCTTCGCGAGCGAATGCCTCGCGTTCGCGAACGTGCCGTGCGACGCGACGCTCGCGGAACTCGGCTGGCCCGGCGTGCACGAGCCTCGCTGGAAGGCGGCCGTGCCGCGCGACCCCGGCACGTCGTGGGATTTCGACGATATCCGCGACCACTATCTGCAGACGCTCTACGACGTCGCGCCCGACCGGCTGCGGCGCGAGGACCCGGCGCGCTATGTCGAGCTGTCGCGTGCGGTGATCGCGGACGTGATGCGCGAGACGTTTTCCGAATGGCGCCGCGCCGGCTCGCGCTGCGCCGGCGCGCTCGTGTGGCAGTTCCAGGACGTGATGCCGGGCGCCGGATGGGGGGTGATCGACGCCGCGCACCGGCCGAAATCGGCCTGGTATGCGCTGCGCCAGGTGCTGCAGCCGATCCAGGTGCTGCTCGTCGACGAAGGACTGAACGGGCTCGACGTGCACGTCGTCAACGAGCGCCCGGCGCCGCTGTCGGCGGCGATCGAGCTGGTCGCGCTGCGTGACGGCCGCACGCCGGTCGCGCGGGCCGGCTGCCCGGTGCGGATCGCCGCGTACGACACGGTGCGGCTCGGCTCGGCCGAGTTGCTCGGCCGCTTCTTCGACTGGACCTACGCGTACCGTTTCGGCCCTTGCGAACACGATACGGTCGTCGCGACCTTGCGCGCCGACGACGGCACGCTGCTGTCGCA
>NZ_BCPP01000749.1:0-3619 GCF_016586125.1 Burkholderia sp. E168m23 | reverse complement strand
TCTTGATCTGCATGCTCACGGCCGACTGCGAGCGGTTCACGGCCTCGGCCGCGCGGGTCATGTTGCCGGTTTCCGCGACGGCGACGACGGTGGCCAGCACGTCGTGATCGAGCATCTTCATGGGTATCAGGAAAACTGAACGTAACGATCAGCATTATGCGTTTTTATTGTTGCTGTGTGTCTGCCATAGTGCGATCACGCTGGCGTTTCGCCCGAGGGTGGCGCGGCGGTCGGGCCGCGCCAATCCGGCGTGCGGGACTGAACAGGAAAGCGTGGTGAATCGATGATGGACCATCCGTTGCGCGCCGCACTGGCCGCGGAATTGCATGCCCGGCCGTTCCTGCGGCTCGCCGAAGCCGTGTCGCTCACGCACTACGCGATCTATGCGGACGGCCAGCCCGACATCCACGAAACGCTGCTGCACGCGCTGTGCCGCGATACCGGCATCGACGCGCCGCACGAAGGCGCGACGCACTACGCGGTGCAGTCGCCGTGCGGTTGGCACCTGAAGTGGGAGCGCCACACCGAATTCTCGACCTTCACGTTCGTCGCGCCGCGTCGCGACACCGGTTATTTCGACGATCTCGCGATCGACGGCATTCCGGCCGCGTGGTTCGCGCGGCTGGCCGGCATCCGCTTCGTCGCGGTGCGGATGGAGCTGCTGTCCGGCGACGCCGCGCGGCGCGTATGCGGCGACCTGCGGCGCTGGATCGACGGGCCCGCGCTCGTCGGCAGCCGCGTGCTCGGCGGCGGCAAGGTGTTCTGCGACTGGCACGTGCGCGACGACGGCTTCATGCGCTTTCTCGTGGTCGACGAGGATTTCCGCGAGGAGCAGGGCGGCCGCCTGTTGCAGCGTCTGTATGAAATCGAAACGTACCGGATGATGGCGCTGCTGGCACTCCCCGTCGCGCGCCGGATGAGCCGCGAGCTCGACGAGATCCATGCGGCGCTGCACGCGCTGATGCAGCGGATGGATGCGAGCGGCGCAGACGGCGACGATGCGGCGTTGCTCGTCAAGCTCACGCATCTCGCGGTGCGGGTCGAATCGTTGTCGGGATCGGGGGCGCGCTTCAGCGCGTCGCGCGCGTACGAAAAGCTCGTGCTGGCGCGCATCCACGAGCTGCGCGAGGAGCGTATCGAAGGGATGCCGACGATCGCCGAATTCATGGAGCGGCGCTTCGCGCCGGCGATGGAAACCTGCTGTAGCGTATGGGCGCGCCACGAACAGATCGCCGCGCGGATCGCACGGGCGGTCGACCTGCTGCGCACTCGCGTGAATCTCGCGCAGGAAAAGGACGTGACGCGGCTGCTGGCCGGCATGGAGCGCACCGCGCGCAACCAGCTGCATTTGCAGCACGCGGTCGAAGGGCTGTCGGTGGCCGCCATTTCGTACTACGTGCTGTCGCTCGCGACGGCGGCGTTCAAGGCGCTGCACGTGATGAACCTGCCGGTCGATCCCGAGCTGGCGGAAGGGCTGCTGATCGCGCCGGTCGTGTTCGCGGTGATCCACATCACGCGGCGTACGCGCGCGCAGCTTGCGCGGGCCGAGGCAGTGCATGACAGTGCGCCCGTGCATGCGGCGGCGTTGAAGCAGGCCAGCTAGAACATCAACGACCTATCAAGGCAAAGGAGTGGAGATGACTTTTTCGCAGAAGCAAGCGGGGTTTTATAGCGGTTTCGATGTTGCGTTCGACGAGCCGGTCGTGGGCGAAAGCGGCGCACCGGAAGACGCGCGCGTGACGTCGTATCAGGCCGTGCTGCAGGAACCGATGACGTCGCTCGTCGGCAGCACCATCGATCGGCCGGACGTCGCGGCGGTGGCGATCCTCGGGTACAACTGACGCGGCGTCGCGCGACTATTCCGCGCGGCTACGCAGCATCCACGAGCGGCCCTTCTCCGATCAACCGCCATCGCGCATGCGTGGCATCGTCGGGTACGCCGCCCATCGGGCGTCGATCTTGCGGCCGGGCAGGAAACGAAACTCGATATAGCCGTCTCGCCGGTTCGGCAAAGCCGGCACGGCGACCTCGGTTTCGACGATTTCAGGTGCCTGGTTCCTGGCGTCTTCTTCAGCCGTCAGGTCGTAAGTGACCCTGACGTGCCAGGTCTGCTTGCCGCGGGGCACGCTCATGCAGCACACCGTGCCACCCCCGCCGCCGAACTGGCGTGCGTGCACGCTGCCGGCGCCGAAGCCGTCGACCACGAAGCTGTAGACGCCACGTGAACCCCACGACGCGATACGGGCCGTTGGCGCGCGTCTGTGCGTGGACCCACCAGGCTGCGCCTGCCAGCAGCGCGGCGATGGCAAGCGGGTTGAGCGTCATGCGGCGTAGCAGGTTCGACATGTCGATGTTTCCATGAGTCGGTTCGCCGGCGACGATCCGTTGCCGGCAGCTGAGGTCAGCGCGCGGGCCTGACCGGCCCCGCCCCCCGCGCCAGCGCCAGCTCGACGAACGCCCGCGCCGCAGCACTCCGATACCCACCCTTGCGCTGCAGCAGCACGGCCGTGCGCCTCAGCCCCGCCGGATCGAGCGCAACCGCGACGAGATCGTCGTGCTCGACCGCGATCGTCGCCGGCAGCAGCGTCGCGAGGTTCGTGCGGCGCACGATCTCAATCACCGCACCGAGCGAATTCGCTTCCATCAGCACGCGCGGCTGCAGGTCGTGCTCTCGGAAATAGCGGTCGATCTGCATGCGCGTCGCGAATTCCGCGGTGAGCAGCACGAGCGGCGCGTCGTGCAGCGCGCGCAGGCCGGCCTTGCGTTGGCTGCCGAGCGCGTGTCCGCGGTTCACGACGAGCGCGAGCGTCTCGACCAGCAGCGCCTGCGCGTCGATATCAGCCGTCTGCACCTCGTCGAATGCTATGCCGACATCGAGCTCGTCGTCGACGAGCAGTGCCTCGATACGCTCCTGCGACATCTCGCGAACCGACAGCGATACGTCCGGATAGCGGCGGTGAAACGCCTCGACGAGCGGCCCGACGAGATAGCTCGTGAAGGTCGGCGTGACCGCGACGCGCAGCGAGCCGCGGCTCATATCCTGCACGTCGTGAATCGCCCGACGGCCTTCCGCGAGATCATGCAGCGCCTGCCGCGCATAGCGGAAATACACGTCGCCGGCATCGGTCAGCCGCGTGACGCGGCCGGTGCGGTCGAACAGTTGCGCGCCGAGCGTGTCCTCGAGTTGGCGGATCTGCTGCGACAGCGCGGGCTGCGACACGTGCAGCGCGGCGGCCGCGCGCGTGAAGCTGCGGTGTTCGGCGACGGCCAGGAAATAGTGGATGTGACGCAGCAGCATGGCGATTCCTATAAGTCGTGCTTATCCGGTCGATTTTCTCCGAGAGACCCGCCATTGATGGCGGGAAGGAAGGGCGTGCTGTTGACAGGCAGCTTCTTCCACGGGTTAGGATTACCGGCATGATCCTTGTCTACCGCTACCGGGTGAAATCGCTCAACGGACTGCTTAACAAGCAGGGCCGCGCGGTGAACTACGTCTGGAACTTCTGCAACGACACGCAGAAGCACGCGCTCAAGTGGGGCAAGAAGTGGCCTACAGGATTCGACCTGAACGTGCTGACGACCGGCAGCAGCAAGGAACTCGGTATTCACTCCGGCACGG
>NZ_BCPP01000748.1:0-3635 GCF_016586125.1 Burkholderia sp. E168m23 | reverse complement strand
CGCCGATCACGTCGTAGCCGACCCCGAGCGCGCGCGGTTCGAGCCAGCCGCCGATGCCGATCACGATCGCGCCGAGCGCCGGCCACCACATCCAGTGCACGGGCAGTTTCGCGAAGGTGTCTTCGACGCGGTAGAGCGCCGCCGACAGGCCGCACGCGAGCATGCCGGACAGCAGGCCCGCGACGATGCACGACAGCAGCGCGACGGGCGTCGGCGCGGCGGTCGTCAGCGGAAACAGCGGATCGACGCCGAAGAACACCGTGCGTGCGAAGCCTGCCACCGCGCACGCGAGCGCGACCGGCAGGAAACTGCGCGGACGCCATTCGAACAGCAGCAGCTCGACCGCGAGCAGCACGGCGGCCACCGGCGTGCCGAACACGGCCGTCATGCCCGCGGCCGCACCGGCGACGAGCAGCGTCTTGCGTTCGGCGGCGGTCACGTGCACGCATTGCGCGATCAGCGAGCCGAGCGCGCCGCCCGTCATGATGATCGGGCCTTCGGCGCCGAACGGGCCGCCGCTCCCGATCACGACGCCGGACGACAGCGGCTTGAGGATCGCGACCTTCGGCGACATGCGGCTCTTGCCGAACAGGATCGCCTCGATCGCTTCCGGAATGCCGTGGCCGCGGATCTTCTCCGAGCCGAAACGCGCCATCAAGCCGACGATCAGCCCGCCGATCACCGGGACCGCGATCACCCATGCGCCCAGCGTGTTGGTCGCGGGCGAATGCTCGGCGAACGAGAACTGCCGGAAGAAGAACAGGTTCGTGAACAGGCGGATCAGGCTCAACAGCACGAACGCGGCAAGCGTGCTGAGCAGGCCGATCCCGGCGGCCAGCAACGCGATCCTGGGCAGGCGTGCGTTGGTCGAGAAATCGCGTTTGTGTGGGGCGTTCATCGGAGTGGGAGTGAGAGTGGCAAGGGCAAGGGTCAGGAATCGATCTGGGGAACCTGGAACGCGCCCTTGAGCGACTTCAGCTCGGCGCGATGCATGGCTGCGAGACGGGCGAGCAGCGTTTCGCCGGCCGGTTCGAGGTGGACTTCGACCTGGCGGCGGTCGGCTTCGCTCGGCTTGCGCTTCACGAGCCCGAGCGCTTCGCAGCGCGTCACCAGCGCCACGACGCCGTGGTGCTGCGCCTGCAGGCGTTCCGCGAGCTCGCCGATGGTCGCCCATTCGCGATGCGGATAGCCCTTGATGTGCAGCAGCAGCAGGTATTGCAGCGGCGTCACGCCTTCGCTTTGCGCGGCGCGTTCGGAGAAGCGCTCGAAGCGGCGCATCTGGTAGCGGAACTCGGACAGTTGCTGAAAATCGCTTTTCGCCAGCGCGCGTCGGGTATCGGTCATCGAGGTCGGGCAGTCGGTTACGGTGGCGATTAATATATCACAACATGACATAAATGGACGCAATCGTGCGGAATGGCTGCATTCCGCGTTGCGCGGGCGGGTACGGGGCGTGATGCGCGCTACGCGGCCTCGAGCATTTGGGTCTGCTGATAAAGGCCCGTGACGAGATCCGTCTGCGTGATGATGCCGACGAGCCGGTCCGACGCATCGACGACCGGAATATGGTGGTGGCCCGAATGCGTGAACAGCGGCACGAGCGCCGTGATCGGCAGCGTTTCCGGCACCGACGCGACGTCGCGCGTCATCACGGACGCGACGCTCGCGGGCCGGCCGCCGAACGATTGCGGCAACCGTGCGGACAGGCGCTGCCACAGCGGGGCCGGACGGCGCGGCGGGCGCGTGAGGTCGGCGCGCGTGACGATGCCGATGAGGCGGCCTTCGCCGTCGACCACGGGCAGCGCCTTCACGCGATGGCGGTCGAGCAGCGTGAGCGCGGCCGCGACCGACGTCGACGGCGCGACCTCGATCGCATGTTTCGTCATCAGGTCGGCGCACTTCAACTGGCCGAACGTGCGCGTATAAGCCTGCATTTCGGTTTCGCGCAGCAGCGTTTCGAGATCGTCCGGATCGACGTCGAGCCATTCGCTGCGACGCTTCAGCACTGCATCGAGGTCGCCGCGCGTGAAGCCGCCGCGCGCCGGTGCGGCGGCGCCGGCCTGCGGTTTCGCTTCGGGCCGCACGCCGCCGTGCGGGTAGCGGTGCCCGGTCAGCGTGTGATAGACGAGCGCGGCCGACAGCAGGATCGCCGATTGCAGCGCGATCGGCTGCAGGACGAAGCCGAAGCCGAGCGCATGAATCGCCGGGCCGCCGACCACGGCCGTGAGCGCGACGGCGCCCGACGGCGGGTGCACGCAGCGCAGCGCGAACATGCCGCCGATCGCGCAGGCGATCGCGACCGCGGCGGCCGTGATCGGATCGACGATCCATTGCGCGCACGCGACGCCGACCGTCGCCGCGACGAGATTGCCGCCGATGATCGACCAGGGCTGCGCGAGCGGGCTTGCCGACACCGCGAACAGCAGCACGGCCGATGCCCCCATCGGCGCGACGAGCAGCGGCACGAGGCCCGGCACGCCGGGCAGCAGCCGCATCGTGACGCCGACCGTCGCGATGCCCACGAGCGCACCGGCGCACGAGCGCAGGCGCTCGCGCCAGCCGAGGGTCATCGGATGGGGTATGAAGCTGTGCAGCCATTGCCGCAACGTGCGGCGCGACGGGGAGGAGCCTGACGACATGGACGGTAAGCGGTAAAAATCGACAACGCGGGGGGGCGCGGCGACGAGCGTCGAATTATATCGTGTTGTGATACAAATTGCCGCGCCGCATCATGCCGTTGCACGCGCGCGACGCGCAAGCCTTGCAAATTCCTTTCATCCCATGAGAGCTTGCGCATGCGTAACCGCGCAAATTTGTCTGCAGCGGCGTACAATTCGGCGCACTGAATTCCCCCGTCATGCCAGAACCCCGTCCGCGATGCCCGCTCTCCTGCCTTCCCCCCGGCCCGGTGATCGATTCGACGTGGTTCGCGGCCGTGTTCCGTTGCGCCTCTGACGCGAGCGCCGCCGACGCCTCCCCACTGACTCTCCCCAAGCCAATTCAATGGACATGCTCGAAAACATGCGCCTGTTCGTGCGCGTCGTCGAAGCCGGCAGTTTTACCGCCGTCGCGAAGGAAATCGACGCGACCACCGCGCAGGTGTCGCGCGCGGTCTCGAACCTCGAAGCCCACGTACAGACGCGCCTGCTGCATCGCACGACCCGCCACCTCGGCCTGACCGAAAGCGGCGAGCGCTATTTCGAGCGCGCGAAATCGATCCTCGCGGAACTCGACTACGCGAACGCGGAGGCGCGCAACGCGCTGCTGCGGCCGAGCGGCAAGATGCGCATCCATGCGATGACGGGGCTCGGGCAGAGTCATGTCGTGTCGTCGATCGTGCGTTACCAGGAGGACAACCCCGACGTGTCGGTCGAGCTGACGCTGGCGCAGCGGATGCCGAACCTGGTCGAAGAGGGGTATGACGTGTCGATCGTGACCGCGTCGCAGTTGCCCGATTCGGGCTATGTCGCGCAGACCTGCGGCACGAGCTGCAGCGTACTCGTCGCGTCGCGCGAGTATCTGGCCCGGCACGGCACGCCGCAGACGCCCGACGAACTGCCGAACCACGTCTGCCTGCGCCTCGACACGCCCGCCTCGCCGGCCGGCGAATGGCGGCTCGAGCGCAGTGACGGCGA
>NZ_BCPP01000747.1:0-3639 GCF_016586125.1 Burkholderia sp. E168m23 | reverse complement strand
TATGTTCGGCTGCCTGATGGCGGCCGGCAACGGATCGAACGCGGGCGGCGCGGCCGCCGCCGATCACTTCGCGCGCCACGGGCTGACCGATCCGGCCGCGCTCGACAAGCTGCGCAACCGCCGCAGCTACTACGCGGACCTCGTGCCGGCCGTGCCGCCGCGCTACCGGCGCCTGCGCGAAGGCGACGCGGTGACGATCGGCGCGCGCACGTGGCGCGTCGTCACCGGCTTCGGCCATTCGCCTGAACATTGCGCGCTCCACAGCGAAGCGGACGGCGTGCTGATTTCCGGCGACATGGTGCTGCCGCGCATCTCGACGAACGTGTCGGTGTTCGACCTCGAACCGGAAGCGAACCCGCTCGCGCTGTACCTCGAATCGCTCGGCCGCTACGAGACGATGGCGCCCGACACGCTCGTGCTGCCGTCGCACGGCAAGCCGTTCCGCGGCGTGCGCACACGCATCGCGCAACTGCGCGAACACCACGATGCGCGCCTGGCCGAGGTGCGCGTCGCGTGTGCGGAGCAGTCGATGAGCGCGGCCGATATCGTGCCGATCATGTTCCGCCGCCGCGAGCTCGATATCCACCAGATGACGTTCGCGCTCGGCGAGGCGCTTGCGCACCTGAACCTGCTGTGGCTCGCGGGCGAACTCGTGCGCGAGCAGGGCGACGACGGGGTGCTGCGGTTCCGTACCGCGGGCTGAGCGTTCTTCGTAGCGCTTACGCGACGGGTTCGTAACGCCATCCGTCGCGATGCCACTGCATCGTGTGCGTTGGTTCGAGCGCCGCGAGAAACGCGGCGTCGTGCGACGCGACCACGATCGCGCCGGGGAAGCCGGCCAGCGCCGCTTCGATCGCCCGCACCGATTCGAGATCGAGGTGATTGGTCGGCTCGTCGAGCAGCAGCAGTTGCGCGGGCGTGCCGCGCCACAACGCGCACGCGAGCGCGGCCTTCAGCCGTTCGCCGCCGCTCAGTTGCCGCGCGGGTTGCGTCGCACGCGTCGCGTCGAGTTGCAGCAGCGCGAGACGGCTGCGCAGATCACCTTCGGCAAGGGGCGTATCGAGCAGGCCCAGTTGCTCGACGATCGAGCGCTCGGCGTCGAGCAGCGCGAGCCGCTGGTCGAGATACGCGGCGCTCACGTGCGTCGTGCAGGTACCCGAACGCGGCGCGAGCTCGCCCGCGAGCATTCTCAGCAACGTCGACTTGCCGCAGCCGTTCGGGCCTGTCAGCGCGATGCGCACGGCGCCGCTTGCGGACCACGTGATCGCGTCGGCGTCGCCCGCCACCCGCCACGGCAGTTGCGCGCGTTCGAGCGTGAACAGCTGGCGGCGCGCGCTGACCTCGGTGCCCGGCAGCGATACCAGCACCGGTGCGTCGGCTTCGACGCGCGCGGCCGCTTCCTGCACGCGCGCGTCGAGCGTCGCCTTGAAGTCGCTCTGATGACGCCGGACGGTCCCCATGATCGCGCGCGCGGCGCCCTTGCGGCTCTGACGCGCCATCGACGACAGGTTGGCCGTCTTCGCGTCGCGCAGCGACGCGGCCGCGTGACGCTGGGTCGTGTCGTGTTCCTGTTCGAGCCTGCGCCGTACGCGCCCGCGCTCGGTGCGCGCATGGTCGAGCGCCGCGTGCGCGGCGTCCTGTTCCGCGTCGCGCTGCGCGCGATAGAGCGCATAGTTGCCGCCATATGAACGCGCGCCGTGCGGCGTCAGCTCGACGATGCGTTGCACGCCGGCGAGCAGCGCACGGTCGTGGCTGACGATGACGACGCCGCCGCGCCAGCCGTCGAGCGCCGTGCGCAGCCACGCGCGGCCCGGTGCATCGAGATGGTTGGTCGGTTCGTCGAGTACGAGCAGGCCGGCGCCGGACAGCAGCGCGCCGATCAGCGCCACGCGTGCGACCTGGCCGCCGCTTAGCGCGTGCGCGGGCGTGTCGGCGTGGACGTCGTGCAGGCCGGCCGCGTCGAGTGCCATGCGCAGGCGTTCCGCGAGATCCCAGCGATCGCCGATCAGGTCGAAGTCGTTCGGTGTTGCGTGGCCGTCCGCGAGACGCGCGAGCGCGCTGAGCGGTGCATCGAGCGCGGCGATCTGCGCGACGGTCCGCGGGGCCGCCGCCGCCGTGTCGTCGCGGTCATGATCATGCTGCTGTGCGACGTAGACGACGTGCGCATGCCGCTCGATCGTTCCCGCGCTGGGTGTACGGCAACCGGCGATCAGTTGCGCGAGCAGGCTCTTGCCGACGCCGTTGCGGCCGACGATGCCGGTGGGCGTGCGATCGATGGACAGGTCGAGCGAATCGAACAGCGTGATGCCGTCGTCGAAGCGGAAGGAAACGTGATGAAGCGCGACGAGCGCGCCGGTGGGCGTGGCAGCAGCCATGAGCACCTCCAAAAATGCGTGAAGACCTTCGCGCGCGGCGTGCGTGGCACGGGCGGCGAAAACATTTCGGGAAGGCTTAGTGGTTCACTTTGGCTGGCGTCCGGTATGAGGAACAGGCGCGCAGTGTAGCAAGCGCGGCGCGCGGGCCGCAAGCGAGCGGCGTGCACGCCGTCGCTTGCGCGCCACGCACGGTTACTGCATGGCGACCGTCGTGAAGTTCTGCCGTCCGAACGGACTCACGTGATAGCCGCTCACGTTCGTGCGCGTCAACGCGGCCGCGGTCGGGTAGCCGAGCGGGATCCACAGCGCCTGGTCGTGGATGATCTTCTGCGCGCTTTCATAGAGCTTCGCGCGCTTGGCTTGGTCGGCGGTCGACTTGCCGTCGGCGATCAGCTTGTCGAGCTGCGCATCGCAGAAGCGCGCGAAGTTGATGCCCGACTTCACCGCATTACAGCTGAACAGCGGCGACAGGTAGTTGTCCGGATCGCCGTTGTCGCCGGCCCAGCCCATGAACAGCATGTCATGCTGGCCGAGCTTCGCCTGCTTGATCAGCTCGCCCCATTCGATCACCTTCACCTCGGCCTTCACGCCGATCTTCGCGAGGTCGGCCTGCAGCAGTTCCGCGCCGACCTTCGGGTTCGGGTTCAGCACGCTGCCGGTCGGGCGCGTCCAGATGGTGGTCGAGAAGCCGTTCGGGAAGCCTGCCTGCGCGAGCAACTGCTTCGCCTTCGCGGGATCGTACGCATACGGCGCGACGTCCTTCGCATAGCTCCACGTATTCGGCGGATACGGGTTGTTCGCGGCCGTCGCGGTGTTGTCGAACACGACCTTCAGGTAGGTCGCGCGGTCGAACGCGAGGTTCAGCGCCTCGCGCACCTTGTCGTTGTCGAGCGGCTTCTTCTGCGTGTTCAGCGCGACGAACGCGGTCATGAACGCGGGCGTTTGCACGACCTTCAGCGCGCTTTCGCCTTTCGCGGCGAGCACGTCCTGCGGCTTCGGCGACAGCGCGATCTGGCATTCGCCGGCCTTCACCTTCTGCAGGCGCACCGACGGGTCGGGCGTGATCGCGTAGATCAGCCGGTCGACCTTCGGCTTCGCGCCCCAGTACGTCGGATTCGCGTCGTAGCGGATCAGCGCGTCCTTCGTGTAGCTCTTCAGCACGAACGGGCCGGTGCCGACCGGCTTCGCGTTCAGGTCGGCCTGCTTGCCGGCCTTCAGCAGCTGGTCCGCGTATTCGGCCGAGTAGATCGACGCGAAGCCCATC
>NZ_BCPP01000746.1:0-3643 GCF_016586125.1 Burkholderia sp. E168m23 | reverse complement strand
CGACAACTGGATGTGGTCGAGCCCGGCGGCCTTGAGCCGCTCGATGCGCGCGACGTTCAGCCCGATGCCCGACGTGATCAGGTTCGTATAGAAGCCGAGCCCGCGCGCATGCGCGACGAGCGTCTCGAGGTCGCCGCGCTGCAGCGGCTCGCCGCCCGAGAAGCCGATCTGCGCGGCGCCGAGCGCGCGTGCGTCGCTGATGACCGTGCGCCACGCATCGGTATCGAGTTCCGCGCCGTGCGTCGCGAAGTCGACCGGGTTGTAGCAGAACGCGCAGTGCAGCGGGCAGCGGTACGTGAGTTCCGCGAGCAGCCACAGCGGCGCGGACGGACGGGAAGTATCGGGCGTCATGTCAGTCGAGCCAGCCGCGCAGTCGCGCATGATCGAGAAAAACGGTACACGTCGGTCGCGAGATCCGATTGCATGAACAGGCGTTCGAGCTCGCCGATGATGTCGTCCAGTTCGCGCGTGCCGTCGCAGCGCGCGAGAATCTCGCCGGCGCTCGGGTTCAGCTTGACCATGCCCTCCGGATAGAGCAGCACGTACGCATCCTGGGCTGCCTCCCATTGCAGGCGGTACATGCCCCTGAGGCAGGGGCGCAGCGGCACGCCGCTGGCGGCTTCGATCGCGTTCATAACGGGTAGGCCTTTTCGACGGCGTCGAGCATCGACCACAGGATGTCGAGCTTGAATTGCAGAATGCCGAGCGCGCGCTGCTGCGCGTCCGGTGTCGTGAAATGCGCGAGCGTCACCGCGAGCCCATGCTCGACGTCGCGCTGCGCGAGCGGCACGCGGCTGCGGAAGTAATGCAGCCCGGCCGGTTCGATCCACGGGTAATGCGACGGCCAGCCCGCGAGCCGGTCGAGATGGATCTGCGGCGCGAACATCTCGGTCAGCGACGAGCACACGGCTTCCTGCCAGGGCGCGCGCCGCGCGAAGTTCACATACGCATCCACCGCGAAACGCACGCCCGGCAGCACGTGTTCGAGCGACCACAGCTCGTCGCGCGTCAGGCCGCACGCTTCGCCGAGCCGCACCCACGCCTCGATGCCGCCTGCGTTGTCGCCCTGCCCGTCGTGGTCGATCAGCCGCTGAATCCAGCGGCGCCGCGTCTCGCGGTCGGGGCAGTTCGACAGGATCGCCGCATCCTTGAGCGGGATGCAGATCTGGTAGTAGAAGCGGTTCGCGACCCAGCCGCGGATCTGCGTGGGCGAACAGGCGCCGCTGTTGAGCCGCCGGTTGAACGGATGATGAATGTGATAGCGCGATTCGAGCGCACGCAGGCGCGCCTCGAATTCGGTCGCGGTCCAGGGCGTCGCGTGCAACGCCGTAGCGGGGATCGGTGCGTTCATCGTCAGACCTGGAATTGCATGCCGTCGTGCGCGACGTCGATGCCGTGCGCGCGCAGGTGCGCATGCTCGACGGAATGCGGATCGAGAATCGGGTTCGTGTTGTTGATGTGCGTGAGCACCTTGCGCGTGCGCGCGGGCAGCGTGTCGAGCCAGTCGATCATGCCGGGCTGCCCGGGTTCCGCGCACTGCGCGAGATGCCCCATGTCCGAAGCGTGCTTGCCCGACAGGCCGAGATCGATCATCTCGGTGCCGGTCCAGAACGTGCCGTCCACCAGCACGAGATCGGCGCCGTCCATGGCCGCGCGCACGTCGTCGGTGACCGACGCGAGCCCCGGCGCATAGAACGCGCGCCGCCCGCTCGCGACGTCCTCGATCGACAGCGCGATGTTGTCGCCGGGCGCGGCCGACGCGCGTCGCGGCGAATAAGGCGGCGGCTTGCTGTCGACGGCGATCGCGGTGAAACGGATGCCGCGCGCCGCCGGCACCGCGAACGGCTCGCCGGGCACGATCGTGTGCGCGGCGACGCCGCAGTAATGGCCGAGCAGCGGCACGAGCGGCAAGCCGGTCGACAGGTCGTCGAGCACCGGCGCGCTCGCGTAGAGCGGCAGCGGCGTCGAACGCTCGCGCAGCATCAGCAGGCCCGTCACGTGATCGATCTGCGCGTCGCACAGCACGACGGCGGCGATGCCGCTGTCGCGGATCGCGCGCGCCGGTTGCAGGTCCGGCGCCGCGCGCAACTGGGAAAGAATGTCGGGCGACGCATTGACGAGGACCCAGTCGACGCCGTCGTCGCTGACCGCGATCGACGACTGCGTGCGCGACAGCACGTGGCCGCTTCCGCTGCGCGCACGACGGCAGTTCGCGCAATTGCAGTTCCATTGCGGCAGCCCGCCGCCGGCTCCCGAGCCGAGTATCTTGATCTTCATGGGCGTCAGCTCCCGAGGCCGCCCGCGCCGACCACGGCGAAGCGGGCGGCACGCACGGCGATCAGCGGTTGGCGATGTACATCGTGATTTCGAAGCCGAAGCGCAGGTCGGTGTAAGACGGTGTCGTCCACTGCATGGTGTGTCTCCTGTTGAGTTGATGAGTTGATGCGTTGCCGGATGAATCGAACGACCGCGGCAAGCGAGCGGTCGATTTCTATTCAGCAAGGAGCGTGCCGAACGCGTATTGCGGCGGCGCGGCGGCGGTAGACGGCCGCCATCCGGGCATCGAGGCGGAATCCTTACGAATAGCCGACACGATCCGCGCGAATGCGGTCCGCCACCCCGGCGGCACGATGTCCGCGAGTGGTCACAAGTGTTGAATCGTTGAACACCGGTGTTGCAAGTTGACACACCGGCTGTGACAGGTCGCGCACCGCGCGACGGCCGCGCGCGTCAGTCTTCGTCGGACGACGGCTGGCGTCCCGCGTCGGCGGCCGGCATCTTCCGGTAGATCGTGTTGCGCGAGACGCCGAGCGCGCGCGCCGCGGCGGACACGTTGCCGCCATGACGCGCGAGCGCGGCGGCGATCGCGGAGGCGGCGACGTCCTGCAGGCGCGCGTCGGCGGGCGGCAACGCGTCCGCGACGCAAGGGCCGGCGCTCGCCGCGGCAGGCGAATCGGGCGCCGCCTGCCCTGCGTGCCCGACGTGCGCATCGCCGCGCCGCAGGTCGTCGAAGAAGTCGTCGGGCAGGTGCTCGCGCCGGATTTCGCCGTCGTCGTCGACCATCGCGGCCGCCGTGCGCAGCAGGTTGCCGAGCTGGCGGAAGTTGCCCGGCCACGTGCACCGCACGAACAACTCCATCACGTCCGGCGCCACCGACAGCGGCGGCCGGCCCGGGCCCGCGAACGCTTCGCGCTGCAGCATCTTCTGCACGACGACCGCGAGATCCGTGCGGTCGCGCAACGGCGGCAGGCGCACCACGAGGCCGTTCAGCCGGTAGTAGAGATCCTCGCGGAAACGGTTCTGCGCGATCATCTCGCGCAAGTCGCGGTGCGTCGCGCAGATGATCGCGATGTCGACGGCGATCGTCTTCGTCGACCCGAGCGGGTTGACGAGGCGCTCCTGCAGCACGCGCAGCAGCCGCACCTGCAGCGGATACGGCATGTCGCCGATCTCGTCGAGGAACAGCGTGCCGCCGTTCGCCTGCAGCAGCTTGCCGATCGCCCCCTTGCGGCGCGCGCCGGTGAACGCGCCCTCCTCGTAGCCGAACAGCTCGGACTCGATCAGCGTCTCCGGAATCGACGCACAGTTGACCGCGACGAACGGCGCGTCGCGGCGCGGCGAGTCGTTGTGGATCGCCTGCGCG
>NZ_BCPP01000745.1:0-3648 GCF_016586125.1 Burkholderia sp. E168m23 | reverse complement strand
TGCTGAACCACGGCGCCGACTTGCGCGTCGTGCAGTTGCTGCTCGGCCACAGCGACATCTCGACCACGCAGATCTATACGCACGTCGCGCGCGAGCGGCTCAGGACGCTGCACGCGCAGCATCACCCGCGCGGCTGACGCGCGACGCGGGCATGCGGCTCGGCGTGAGCCGCAATGTGGACTCGCGTGCCGTCGCGTCGGCCGCGTCAGACCAGCTCGCGCAGCCGGTGCTTCAGCACCTTGCCGGTCGACGCGGCCGGCAGCGCATCGAGCACGCGGATGTGCGCAGGGCGTTTGTAAGCGGTGAGCCGATCCGCGCACCATGCGTGCAAGGCTGCCTCGTCCGCCGCCGCGCCCGGCACCAGTTCGACGAACGCGAGCACTTCCTCGTTGCCGTCGATCGCGCGGCCGATCACGGCCGCCTGCACGACGTCCGGATGCGCGTTCAGCACCTGTTCGACCTCGACCGGATACACGTTGAAGCCCGAGCGGATGATCAGCTCCTTGCTGCGGCCCGCGATCGTCACCGCGCCGTCCGCTTCCTGCCGCGCGAGATCGCCGGTGCTCAGCCAGCCGTCCGGGGACACGGCCGCGTGCGTCGCGTCCGCGTTGCGGTAGTAGCCGAGCATCACGTTCGGCCCGCGCACGCGAATCTCGCCGACTTCGCCCGGCGGCACGTCGCTGCCGTCCGGCGCGACGATCCGCACGTCGACGCCCGGAATCGGCACGCCGACCGAACTGTCCGTGCGCGGCGCGTCGAGCGGCGTCTGCGTGATCGTCGGGCTGCTTTCGGTCATCCCGTAGCCGTTGTGCAGCGGCACGCCGTACAGGCGCTCGACGCGCGCCTTCAGGTTCGCATCGAGCGGCGAGCCGCCCGAATATGCGAAGCGCAGCCGCGGCGCGCGCCATGCGTGGCCGTGCGTGTGCAGGTGTTCGAGCAGCTTTGCGTGCATCGCGGGCACGCCCTGGAAGATCGTCACGCCTTCGTCGGCGAGCGCGACGCGGACGGCTTCCGGCGAGAAGCGCGGCGCGAGCCGCAGCGTCGCGCCCGCATACAGGCTGCCGAGGCATACCGACGCGAGCCCGTACACGTGCGACACGGGCAGCACCGTGTAGACGACGTCGTCCGGCGACACGCGGCGCAGCATGCTCGACGTCGCCGCGATGAACAGCAGGTTGCGGTGCGACAGCATCACGCCTTTCGGTGTGCCGGTCGTACCGGTGGTGTAGATCAATGCCGCGCATTGTGCGGCACTGCCGGTGGCCACCGGCTCGGCGGGCGCGCTCGCGTCGACGTGATACGAACACGCGCCGATGTCGACCGGCAGCGCCGCGGCCGGCGTGGCGCCGAGCCGCTCGGCATGGGCGCGCGCGTCGGGCGATACGTCGGTCGTGAACGCGATCAGCTTCGGGCGCGCATGCGCGGCGATCGCGTCGAGCTCGGCGGCCGACAGCCGCGCGTTCGACACGAGCGCCCATGCGTCGAGGCGGGCGGCGGCGAACAGCAGCACGATCTGCGCGACGCAGTTTTCGGCGACGATCATCACGCGGTCGCCGCCTTCTACGCCGAGACTCGCCAGCCGCGCGGCCGCCGCGTCGACGGCCTGCGCCAGGTCGCCGTACGACAGCCGGCGCGCATCCTCGATCAGTGCCGGCTGCGCGGGCGACTCCGCGGCCCGGTACGCGGGCACGTCGGCGATGCGGCGCGGCAGCGCGGCGAGCAGCGCATCGACATCGAGCGATTCGGATGAGCGGATGGGCGAGGACATGGCGTCTCCAGATGAAGGGCCGGCGGCAGCCGACGATATTTGCGAACGATCGTGCCATGGCGAGACGCGCGCCACAATCAGCCAATCGGGCAATAGCGCTTCACGATGTCTGCAATGATGATGGGTGCAATCGTGACGGCGACGCGGTGGGCCGGCGGAAAACGGGCCGCGAGTATACCGTCGGCGCGGGCTCGCCACTGCGCGCCCGGCGATCGTTCGCCATTAAAATGCCGCCATGAGCAAATCCAGACACGTGTCCGAAACCCCTGCGACCCAGCTGCTGCGCCGTCATGGCGTCGCATTCGGCGAGCATCCGTACGAATACGTCGAGCACGGCGGCACCGGCGAATCGGCGCGCCAGCTCGGCGTCGACGAGCACAGCGTCGTGAAGACGCTCGTGATGGAAGACGAGCACGCGAAGCCGCTGATCGTGCTGATGCACGGCGACCGCACCGTGTCGACGAAGAATCTCGCGCGGCAGATCGGCGCGAAGCGTGTCGAGCCGTGCAAGCCCGAGGTCGCGAACCGCCATTCGGGCTATCTCGTCGGCGGCACGTCGCCGTTCGGCACGCGCAAGACGATGCCCGTCTACGTCGAGTCGACGATCCTCGAATTGCCGACGATCTACCTGAACGGCGGCCGGCGCGGCTACCTCGTCAGCCTCGCGCCGGCGGTGCTCACGTCGCTGCTCGGCGCGCAGCCGGTGCAGTGCGCGAGCGTCGACTGAGGGTTTCACCTTCGTGGCACCCCGCGCCCGTTCGGTAGAATGGGCGCCGTTTCGGCCTGCCGGCTTGCCGCGCCCGGCCGTTCCTTTCCCGATACGTTGAAAGAAGAGTCCTCCGCATGCAGATCCTGCTCGCCGCCCTCGTTGCCTACCTGATCGGTTCGGTGTCGTTCGCCGTCGTTGTCAGTTCCGTGATGGGGCTGGCCGACCCGCGTTCATACGGGTCGAAGAACCCCGGCGCGACCAACGTCCTGCGCAGTGGCAACAAGAAGGCCGCGATCCTGACGCTCGTCGGCGACGCGTTCAAGGGCTGGATCGCCGTCTGGCTCGCCCGGCACTTCGGCCTGCCCGACGTCGCGATCGCGTGGGTCGCGATCGCCGTGTTCCTCGGCCACCTGTACCCGGTGTTCTTCCGCTTCCAGGGCGGCAAGGGCGTCGCGACCGCGGCCGGCGTGCTGCTCGCCGTGCACCCGGTGCTCGGGCTCGCGACCGCGCTGACCTGGCTGATCGTCGCGTTCTTCTTCCGCTATTCGTCGCTCGCGGCGCTGGTGGCGGCCGTGTTTGCGCCGGTGTTCGACGTATTCCTGTTCGGCATGCCGGGCCACAACCCGATCGCCTGGGCCGTGCTGGCGATGAGCGTGCTGCTCGTGTGGCGTCACCGCGGCAACATTTCGAAGCTGCTCGCGGGGCAGGAGAGCCGGATCGGCGACAAGAAGAAGGCGGCCGCGGACGGCGGCGCGCAGGACGGCGGGAAAGCCTGAGAAACGCGGCGCCGGGCGCGCCGCGTGTGCGGGGCCCGGCCGGATGACGCGACGGGCCGGCGGCCGGTCAGTCGCGGAAGTTGTTGAAGTCGAGCGGCGTGTCGGTCACGTCCTTGCGCAGCATCGCGATCGTGCTCTGCAGGTCGTCGCGCTTCGTGCCCGAGATGCGCACCGCGTCGCCCTGGATGCTCGCCTGCACCTTGATCTTGCTGTCCTTCACGAGGCGCACGATCTTCTTCGCGAGGTCGCCCGTCACGCCCTTCTTCACGGTGACGACCTGCTTGACCTTGTCGCCGCCGATCTTCTCGACCTTGCCGTAGTCGAGGAAGCGCACGTCGACGTTGCGCTTGGCCAGCTTGCCGATCAGTACGTCCTTGACCTGGCCGAGCTTGAAA